>NZ_JACETX010000003.1:0-42580 GCF_014048425.1 Candidatus Liberibacter sp.
CCCTTTTTTATTTGATAAGCAAAAAATAGATATAAAGTTACAACAAAAACTCCGTTCTATTACACACGTTGTGCAGTGCATTAGACCGGATCATGATGGGGATCCGTTAGTCAATTCTATGCATGGAGACTTTCGTAAATTCATGCCTAATCTCCAGTGGATTGGATATATTTCTACGACCAGTGTCTATGGAAATCGTCAAGGACAGTGGGTTACCGAAAATACACCTCTATACCCAATATCTTGTAATGCCCTGCGACGCTTTGAAGCTGAACAAAAATGGCTCTCGATAGGGAAAGAATTACACATCAAAGTCGCAATCTTGCGATTAGCCGGTATTTATGGTCCTCAACGCAATTCTTTTATCAAGATAAGAGAAAAAAAAGCAGTACGACTGATTAAAAAAGATCAGGTATTTAATAGAATTCGAGTAGAGGATATCGCTAATTGCGTGATTTTTCTTATCACAAATAATCTTAAAGGTATTTTCAATATCTGTGACGACGACCCCTCTCCGCCTCAAGATGTCCTAACAGAAACAGCTTTTCTCATGAACGAGAATCCTCCACCTAAACAGAGTTTTGAGAAAGACAATTCCCTCGCCAAAAGATTGTTTTATTCAGATAATAAACGGGTTTCTAATACCAAAATTAAATCACTTGGCTTTCAACTTCTCTACCCCAATTATCGCATGTCATTACGGCAATTATGGGAAGACAATGATTACATATAAAAGAAAAAAGGTGTTCTTAGCAGTTTAGATATAATTTTAAAAGGAATATATTCTTTTAATCCTAAAGATTTAAAGCTAATATCCTAATCTATCCCTCTGGAATAGGAAGATGTTTTTAAGACACTAAAATATCAAACTCACGCCTTATCATCGTCCCTATCAATTTGAATTAAAACCTACCAACGATAGGATCTATACCCCCCCCCTTTTTTTTCTAATCTCTATAGATTCCGCAACATAACAATGCGCAACTCTTCCCAAAATATCTGTTTTTCAAGAAAAATATAAGCGAAAATTCTGAAGAATCTTACTGTGGATTATCAAGGCTAAATAATTCAAACTGCTCATCATAAGAAAACAATTCTGCATATCTTCCCCAAGAAACAACTGCATCCATGGTTTCTTTTGCATATTCTTCAGACATATAATCTTCTAGTTCATTGCGGAACCTTGCGGCTGGAGCCATATGCGAGCTGCGCTCATCAAGAACGCGACGAATAAGATTAACCAAAGGAACATATTTCAGTAAGTGTTTCGCAAAGAGCTTCTTACGAGCATCAGTTCCAAGATTTGCAAACTTTTTACCTGATTCTGTCAGCGCAATATCCCCTTCACTTAAATGAACCAACTTCAACAATTGAAGAGTTTCCCCAATATGGAAAAGTTCATCCGCTTCTAATTGCAAACTACCAGCTAATTCCGGAAGATCAGCCTTTCCGTTATATGGAGGCGCCATAACTGCCTCAATAAGACCTGATAATAAATTCGTTGAAACATGCTTAAGTAACATACCAACTCTCGCACCTGGAATATTTCCAAAACCATCAGAGCTTGTTTCTTCTTTTTTAGTCATAAGAGAATAGATTTTTTCTACAATCTGTCGAAATTCTGGAGCAAGACGATTTCGTGGATGTGGAATAGATACATGTATTTCTTCTGCTATGCGACCAGGACTTGATGTAAAAACCAGAATACGATCGCACATTAAAACGGCTTCCTCAATATTATGCGTAACCATCAACATAGATTTAATAGGCAATCGACCTTCTGTCCACAAATCAATAATATCGGTGCGTAGAGTTTCAGCAGTAAGAACATCAAGCGCAGAAAATGGCTCATCCATCAAAAGAAGACTTGGATATACCACAAGAGCTCGCGCAAAACCGACACGCTGAAGCATACCCCCCGAAATCTCCGTTGTATGGGCGGATTCAAAACCATCTAATCCAATAAGATCTATTGCAGATAATGCCCGCTTACGACGTTCATCTTTATCGATCCCTCTCGCTTCCAAACCCAATTCAACATTTTCCAATACAGTCAACCACGGAAATAACGCAAAGGACTGAAACACCATACTAATATCTTCTGGCGGAGATTCTATCGTTTTTCCTTGGAATACAACCTCCCCTGAAGTTGGAGACACCAAACCTGCAATAATACGTAATAAAGTCGACTTTCCAGAACCAGAACGACCTAATAATCCAACAATTTCACCAGAACAAATGTTAAAATTAACATTTTCCAATACAAGGAGATTCCCTGTCATTTTTCTGAGAGAAAAATTCCGGCAAACGCTTCGAATCTCCAAAAGAGAACCAGTATCAGGAGCAATATTTATCATAATCAATTCCCAAAAAACGCTTGAATCTCATTTAAAACGCAAATTCCGTACGCTATATACGTAAAGAGGCCGCCACAAAAGTCTATTCAAACATAAAACAAAAAAACACATTACAACAATACCCAGGACGACTTCTGGTAAATTACTTTCTTCTGTTGCCTGTGCAATATAAGCTCCTAAACCACTTGCCCTGAGATGTATATTGCCCCAACTTACTACTTCAGAAATAATACTAGCATTCCAAGCTCCTCCACATGCCGTCACAGCACCTGTAACATAATAAGGGAAAATTCCCGGAAGAATAACACTTCGCCACCAACACCAACCAGTCACGTGAAAACTTTTTGCCGCTTCTCTCAGATCATTTGGAAATGCACTTGCTCCAGCAATAACATTAAAAAGAATATACCACTGAGTACCAAGCATCATTAATAACGATAACCATATATCAGGATTAAGATTGTAATAAACAACAGCAGAAACCACGAGAGGGAAAAAAAGATTCGATGGAAACGCTGCCAAAAATTGAGCAAGAGGCTGTATTCTTTTGGAAATTTTTGGGCGAAGACCAATCCAAACACCTATCGGAACCCAAATAAATGTCGCAATGATAATGAGAACAACCACTCGAATCATTGTAATACATCCCAACCAGACTGCATTTAAAAAATCGTTATAACTCAAATTCGCAGAAATGTATTTAAAAGCCTTCCAAGCTACACAGATAGTAGCAAAATAAATTAACAACAACCAAATTATATCCAAAAAACATAAAACCCTCTGACTATAGCGGAGAGTTTTGAAATGTCCCGTGGGGAAAAATTGAATTTTTCTCAAAATACGAAATAATTTACCAAAAATATTTGAAAATGGCAGAAAAATTCTCCAAACATTACATCCTAAAAAACGCAATAACTTTGTTTTATGAAATAAATCCAATACCCAAGAATCAGAAGAAGCAACTATCGTTGTGCGTTCAAAACGAAATTTATCCGCCCATGCAACAATAGGACGAAAGAGCAATTGATCATAGAGAACTATCACAAGAAACATCGTTAACATCGCATAAAAAACAGCCAATAAATCTTTTTGCTTAATAGCCAAAGCTACATACGAACCAATACCTGGAAGAGATATCACGGTATCACCAACCGCAATCATTTCAGAAGCTACGACGAAAAACCAACTTCCTGACATCGACATCATCGTATTCCAAACCAATCCTGGCATACCAAAAGGAACATCTAATTTCCAAAATTTTTGCCAACCTGAAAGACAAAAACTCCGAGAGACCTCCTCTAAATCTTTTGGAATATTGCGAAGCGATTGATACAGACTAAACGTCATATTCCATACTTGACTAGTAAAAATTGCAAAAATTGCAGCCAATTCGGCACCCAATACGCGTCCTGGATATAAATTCATAAAAAAGAAAAGCGTAAACGTCAAAAATCCAAGTATCGGAACAGATTGCATCACATCTAAAACAGGAATAAGAAACATTTCAGCACGACGACTCTTGGCAGCAAGAGCTGCATAGATAAATGCAAATAATAACGAAATCACAATTGCAATCAACATACGTAAAATAGTACGTAGTGCATATTCTGGCAAATATCCAATATTAAGTGAGATAGGATTAATATCTATAATATCACGTGACACTGTCGTTTCGTGAATCCCATGGAGCAAAAGAATTATCGCTCCCACAACTAGGATAAATGCTAAAACATCAAAAATATTGGGCGCAATCTCTCGGGACACAGAAGATGGTAACAGATTGTATAAAAACATTGCCTTCCTCCAAAAGAGATGCGATCGCAAACTTAAAACCCATGAACTTGCGATAAACATTTGCCAAAAACAGGAATGCCTCTCAATAATCAAAAAACGTTTTACATCCCAACCAAGAAAAATTGTCAGCAAATCCCACGAAATTCAATGTCAAAATTATAATAAAAACATAAAAATTCTGTCTTTGAAATGACATTGTCGCTTATTCAAAAAGTCAGAAAATAAACAACTAATTTCCAAATGACGAATAAAAAATATTCAAGCATACAAATAATCAAACAAAAAACCGGGCTTTAAGCCCGGTTCAAAGTCTGAAATCAAGTGGTAGCATTATAACTTAAATGAAACACCTAGGTTAACAGAATTGTTATTAGCAACGGAACCTTCTTTTATAAGATTAGTTGCATCAGCCTTGAAACCAAATCCAGACTGAGGAAATCCTGTATAACGGTACTCAACACGAGCAGTGATGTCATCAGCTACAACACCTTCAACACCGATTCCACCAGTGTAACCTAAAGCCATACTGCTAGCGAGAGTAGCCTTATTTGCTTTCGGAGTAGTTGTGCTTGTGGAATCTTCTTCTACCTTATTAGCAAGATTAAAGACCGCACCAGCCACACCAGCTGTTGCATAAACCATTACAGAATCAACGACTTCATAACCTGCACGAGCACGCACAGAACCATTTAAAGTCTCCTCAGCAATCCTCACACCTTTTACAGATTTGCCGTCAAATTTTACTTCTGGAGTACTGTCTACACCACTATATCCAACATTAGTAGAGTAACCAAGATCACCTTCGACACCGACAACCAATTGGTCCTGCTGGTGATTATAACCTACATGCCCAGCACCCTTTAATCCATCGCCTTTAGCTATCACTTTGTCTACTTTTGGATCGGTAGTAACAGCTCCTGCTTGCTGAACATGCAAATCACCTGTAACATTATATCCAAGGCTACCACCTCCATACAAACCAACAAAATTCATTGCTGAAGAAGAAGAAAATGGATTGCGTAACGCGTATGTACCTGAATGAGACGTAGGCGATGAAGGCATATGAACAGGGCGATGTACATCAGCAGCCTGAACGGAAAAGAAAGAAGCGATGGAAATACTAGATACCCCAACAGCTAAAACAAGTTTTTGCATTATTCGTATTCTCCTAAATTATAAAAAAGCACGCATCCGACAAACGGACAACTTACTCAGAATATCTTGAACTATCAAGATAACACAGCTCCCACATCATCCTCTCGAAAATATACACTAATTACACAAAGGTCAATACGAAACGGAAGCCACTTAGAATGTACACATCAAACCACTTCATAATAAAGAGCTAAAGTGTATTTTTTTTATATTTACGAAAGGTCAATCCCAAAAGTTGCAAAAAAGCAACACTTGTTCCCGCTCTCTTATATAAAAACTCTCATCACAATCCAAGAAAATCTTGGATTGCAGAAAAAACTACCAATGCTATAAATAGTTGAACAGCACACTCAACGATAACGATATTAAAAAATTCGGAATTTGAAAAAGAACGAAAAGACACCCAAAATCCAATAAAATTTCCCTTAGGACAGAGAATTTATCATGATTAAAAGCATTTGCTCACGCCTTCCATCCTCCAAATTATCAGTTCCTTTATAATCAATATAAATATTATATGCAATAATTATATAAATAAGGTATATTTATTTGATAAATTCTAAATGGATTTGTATTCATTTAGAATTGCGAAAAACCCAATCTTTTTTGGAGAGCCCTAAGACAAGTTGTAAACACCAAAAAAGAGATTTGAATCATAATACTCAACACATGCAAAGTATGTAATTTATAGAATCAACATGCAAGGTAGAAAAGTTATAACACAACTTATCAAACAGATACCCAAGTCTCCAGGAATTTATCGCATGCTGGATTCTACCGGAACAGTATTGTATGTAGGAAAAGCCTATAATCTTCAAAAACGCATTACAAGTTACGCACAACAGAAAAATCATACTAAGCGCATTATGTGTATGATTAATAAAATAACCAATGTAGAATTTGTAACGACCCAGACAGAAATAGAAGCTCTCCTTTTGGAAGCCAATTTGATCAAGCGCTTGCAACCTCGATTCAATGTACTTTTACGCGATGATAAATCTTTTCCTTATATTTTGATTACAGATAGACAAGAAATACCCGCTCTTTATAAACACCGTGGACCACCACTTCGTAAAGGAAGCTATTTCGGCCCATTTGCATCTGTTGACGCCGTAGAAAAGACTCTTACCGTTCTCCAACGCGCTTTTTTCCTTCGAAACTGCTCTGACAATACCTTTAGAAGCAGAACACGACCTTGCCTGCTTTTCCAAATCAAACGCTGTTCCGGACCTTGTACCGGCGAAATCAACGCAGCAAAATATGCAACATCCGTTCGTGAAGCCAAAAAATTTCTCTCTGGTCACAACCAAAATCTCAAAGATAAAATTTCCCACGACATGAACAAGGCAGCGCTTCAAGAAGACTTTGAAAGCGCTATCATACACCGTGATAGACTTGCAGCCCTATCTCACATCCAAAACCATAGTGAATTCAGCACTGACACAACAGATTGCTTTTCACTTTACCACAAAAAAAATCTTGCTTGTATACAAACTGTCTTCTTTAGATTTGGACAAAATTGGGGAACTCGTATTTTCTTTTTAAAAACAGATCCTCAACTTTCTAATGCAAAAATTCTCAGTTGTTTCCTGACACAATTCTATGACGACAAACCTTGTCCAAAAAATATTATACTGTCAGAAGATGTCGAAGAATCCAAGTTACTGGAAGCATCTTTTTCCCAAAAACATGGACATAAAGTAACAATCACTGTTCCACAACGCGGAAAAAAGAAAAAAATTATTGAACAAGCCCTTATAAATGCTCGTGAAGCTCATTTGTATAAAATCGCGGAAGAAACTTCTCAAAAACAACTTATGAACGATTTCTCGGAAAAATTTTCATTATCACATATCCCAAAACGTATTGAAATATATGACAATTCCCATATGATGGGCTGTAGTCCCGTAGGAAGCATGGTCGTAGTAGGAACGAATGGGTTTATGAAAAATCAATACCGAAAATATAACCTATGTTCACATAACATAAACCCAGGAGATGATTGCGCTATGATGGGCACGATGCTGGAAAGAAGATTCTTAAGATTAATCAAAAAAACAGAAAAACCAGGTTTCTGTCAGCAAGAAAAAGAATATTCCTTTCCTTCTTGGCCAGATGTGGTTATTCTTGACGGAGGGAAAGGACAGCTATCTGCAGCACACAATGTGTTCAAAAAATTAGGAATTGAAGATCGTATTACAGTTATAAGTGTTGCTAAAGGACCAAAACGCAACGCTGGTCTAGAAAGGTTTTTTACAGGAAGTGGAAAAGAGTTTATGCTTCCCATACGTGATCCCGTACTCCATTTTATTCAGCGACTTCGTGATGAAGCACATCGTTTTGCTATTACGGCACATCGTAAACGCCGAAGAAAAAAGCTATCTTATAGTCCACTTGATGAGATTGATGGCATCGGATCTCTACGCAAGCGTTCGCTCCTTCAATCATTTGGTACGGTGAAAATGATATCGAGAGCTTCTCCTGAAGTTCTCGCATCAACGGATGGGATATCAAAAAAAATGGCTCATAAAATTTATATTCATTTCCATAAAAACGCTCCTAAGATCGCTTAAATTTGTTCTTATATAGGGTTTTGCTATCATCTCGCTCAAGAAATTGTACACGACACGTTTTCTATCCCTTCTATCTGCTGTTCCGAGAGAAAACCTATGAATTATCGCTCTTACAATATTCCCAATATACTTACTTACGGTCGTATCCTAGTCATACCACTTATTGTCTTATGCTTTTTTGTGGAAAAGATGGATCCCTTTGTGGAATCATATTTTATACGATGGACAGTCTTTTCCCTATTCGTAATGGCTTCAATAACCGATTTTTTTGATGGATATCTTGCAAGAATCTGGAATCAGACCTCTAATATTGGCCGCATGCTTGATCCGATAGCAGATAAACTGCTTATATCCTCAATTCTTTTGTTGATGACAGAAGATGGAACTATCAATAGATACTCAACCTGGGCAGCAATTACGATTTTATGTCGTGAAATTTTGGTATCCGGATTGCGCGAATATTTGGCTGAGCTAAAAGTGAGCGTACCCGTCACACGCATCGCAAGATTCAAAACTTTAACCCAAATGGTTTCTATTGGATTTTTATTAGCAAGCCCCGCTTGCGAAAACTTTGTAATATACGCTTGGGAAATCGGCACTGTTCTCCTTTGGATTGCAGCACTCCTGACAATCTACAGTGGTTACGATTATTTTCGGGTAGGATTAAAACACATCGAAGGATAAGCGAAAAAAAATCCATTCATCCGCCATGGATGATGCCAAACATAAATCCTGTCCGAAATGTAAAAATACAAGTAATACCAATGACTTAACCGATCGGATCCCAGAATAAGATATTGTGGATTTTACCGCGCTTTTTAAGCCCACTTTTTCACAATCCCATCCCGTATACCAGAAGCCTAAAATAAGCCCTATAACTTCTTGAGAGAACAAGCTCAATACCTCAAAAGAGTCAATACAAACGATATTGGCTTTGATCATATAGTAAAAGACAGCTGGATATACAACAGACCAAAATACAGTTGTAAATGGACGCATTAAATCGTTAAGCCCTATGATCTATTCTATCTTCGTTTTGGGCTTAAGGGATTCAAGCTTGGACATCTTTAACGGCGCATCATATTCAAGCTCTTTAATATTGATTTTAGCCTCGATTTGGAGCTTAGTCATCTCCATGGCATGTTTTTGTTTGGCTTTGTTCACGTATAGGAAAAATAGATTTTCAGCTATATACGGGATAAATCTAAGGAGAAACCGTGCCAAACTTACCAGTTAGAAAAGAACCTATCATTTGTTAAACCAATTCTTAAAATGCAATACACTGTATATGAGGACTATTGTAGATGCGGCATATATTGAAGTGTTTTTTAATGAAGACAAAAACATCTTTAACCCTTGAGAAAAATCTAACAGTTCATCCAGACCTCTTTGCTGTTTCTCATCTCTGATCCTTTGGTTTCAGCTCTCACCCTTGAATCTTTAATGTGTTTATCCATTTTGTCCAGCCTCCGAGTCTGCTCCTCTTGTGTGGCTAGGATTTTCTGATAGACCTTCTGAAGATCGTTAATATCTTTACGTATTTCTGTTTTCATTTCATTTCGCTATTTTTGCTTCAAGAGCTTTAATTCTGTCTTCAAGCTCTTTCATTTTAGTGTCAAAGTCGTCTTCAGGAACGACTTTGATGCGCGTACGCAGGTCTTCCCAATGGATTAGGAATATTGCAACGCATTAAGGTAATGAAGACACCACTTTCATTACAAATATCTATGGAGCTCAACGTGAACTGAAATCCAGAATTGAAGCTACGAGCATCCTTACTATATAGACCGGTCAGCGGTTGCCCAAATTGGTCGGTCTGTATCTGTGCTTCATAGTTATTCCATGCAGGGCGGGGGATTGGAATGAGGCAATCTAATGATATCCCCCAATACGACCTTATTCTCAGTCCTCTTTGGTTCATCCCCCTTCAGATCCTCCTGCTGGTCTAGATTCAAGATCTTTAATCTTGGCATCAAACTCTTTTTGGGATACGGCGTTGGGGTTTTGGCGTAAAGACTCTAAAGGTATGTCGGTTTCTGGCGCAATGAAAACCTCTGCGAGTCCATCATGCTTGATATGTGTATACCCCTCCCCTCCGCCTTTATCGTCTGTCACAGAACAAGATGTGAACGTTCCATCTTCAGAAATATTGCCAAATTTAGCAAACCCATTGACGATGAAAATACCAGCCTTTTTACCCTCGGAGGTTTTTAATATCATTAAATTTCCAAAGTTTCCTTTTTGAAGAGACGATATGTCTTCTTCCATTTTCTTGAAATATGAGCTATCGATCTTCTTGCATGCAACCTCAACTACGGATGTTAAATTCTTAGCTGCGACTGCAAGAGTTTTAATCTTTATTTCGTTAGTTATGAAATCTTCTTGAGAAGATACCCCGATGCTTTTTCGAATATCTGTTAAAGGATCTCTGGAGTAGTCTTTAACTAATTCAAATTCAGTTCCATTTTTATAAATCAGTATAGCACCAGACTCACGAATAGTTATTTCGTTGACGCCTTGCCGATGCTATTCCTAACTCCTAGATATGCTTCATTAATCCCGCAGGTTTTGCTTCTAGACACAAATGCAACATCAACGCCAAGACATATTTTCCCATAAAAATATCAATATATATCAATTATTTACTATAAAACTGGCGATAGAACTGACGATACCAGAGACTATATTTTTGACCCTTTTGACACAATTTTTAGACACACCCCAAACATATAAATCTTGCGGTGTAAAATACCCTTTTTTGCAACGCAAAATATACTATTTGAAGTATATTTAATTATTAGACTTTGGACTATACAAATCGACGCAATATTACCCCTCTTTCGATGCCTGAATTATGATGTTGTTATTGATGATGTGTGTTGTGTCTTGTTTGAAGCGATCTTTTCCTGAAGAATTCGGAGGATTATATTATTGCTTTTTTAGCACGCTCAACGCTTTTAGGTACTATGATCTCATCACCGAAGTAGATTCAATCAAGTGCTTTATTGGTTGCTTGCTTGATTTTCAAAGCGGATTCAATGCGAAGGGTTCTATGTCCATTGTCAATATTACCTACACCGACCATACGATAATTCTATTACATCTCCATAATGTTATGGGTGGCAATTGTGGTTGGTTGACAACTTATTCCTCACGATTTTGCTCTTATGTAATCCAATATAGACAGGAATATCAATTATTTATAACCTTAGAGGGGTCTTCTAAGATATGTGTCCGCACCACCCTAAATTCTCCTCAATCCCCCCAAAAAAAAGGGTGATGGAAGAATCTGTCTAATTCAGATAGTACTCCAAATTACCTTGGTCAATTTTCGATTTAGAAAACAGCATGAACCAGATCAAAAGCAAAATCGAAAAACAAAATATGTCTTCTCATCAATAAAAAAATAAATCACATCGCTATTTTTGATGACACCCTATGCCCTATATCCCTTACCTTCCAGGAGAATACCTTATAAGAAGGGAAGAAATCCTTATAGGACAATGGATGTAAAATTGAATGTATGTTCAATTATTAAACAACGCTCCTTGATCTTTTGAATCTCTTCTCTGATGTGCTATTTTGAGGATATTGCGATTTAAATCCAGAGGACTTCCGTTTCTTAAAATCTGGTTTTCCTCCATTCAAAAACTTAATCTGAACTCCCTTATCCAATGTCGTAGTACGGCGCAAAAAATTGACCCCATCCGCCGAAATTTCTACAAAAGTTTGTTCAGGCTGGACACGAATTGCACCAATACTATGCCGACTAATACCACCGTTGCGACATAGCATAGGTATAATCGATCGAGCCTCAGCATTCTGATTTTTCCCAATTGAAACAGAAAACCAACTGGAATCTCCAAAATTTTCCCGCGATCCTCCAGAAGAAGACCTTGATGACCTAAATTCCTCTTGAGGACGATCTTTTCCAGTGCTTAGAGTGATAAGTTTTAATTTTGGTGGAGGACAACGCCCTGCTCGATTAAGACGCAAAAAACCAGCAGCTATGTTCTCAGGTCCATATTTTTCTAATAAAGCACCCACAAGCTTCTTCTCATCTTCTTTAGGCGGATCAACCAATAATGAATCGTCAAGAATTCTCTTAGCGTCCTTTTCTAGTATTTCTTCTTCTGAAGGTGCTAATGCCCAAGTTGCAGTAACTTTAGCATCTCTGAGCAAACGCTCCGCACGACGCTGAATATTTTGAGGAACAACAAGAACACTGACGCCCTTACGCCCAGCCCGACCTGTGCGACCGCTTCGATGCAGCAAAGTCTCGGGATTGGAAGATAATTCAGCATGAATAACAAGCTCAAGATCTGGTAAATCAATACCTCGCGCTGCAACATCTGTTGCTATACAGACTCGGGCTCGCCCATCACGCATCATCTGAAGTGCACTACTACGTTCTTTTTGACTTAACTCTCCCGACAAAGATACAACCTGAAAAGAACGCTCTCCCAGTGTTTTAGAAAGCCGAGCGACAGATACGCGCGTCGAACAGAATACTATCGCATTTCTTGCCTCATAATAGCGCAATATATTAATAATGGAATCATCTCGATCACTTGGCGCTACTAAAACCGCACGATAATCTATATCACTATGTTGACGATTTTCCGCTGCTATATTAATGCGAATGGCATCCCTTTGATAATTCTTAGCTAAATTCGCAATAGCTGGAGACAAGGTAGCAGAAAACATTAACATACGTCGCTCTCGCGGAGAAGAATCAAGTATAAATTCAATATCTTCACGAAAACCCAAATCCAGCATTTCATCAGCCTCATCCAGGACAACAGCCTTGAGATGAGACATATTTAAACCCTTACTTCGAATATGATCACATAACCTACCCGGTGTCCCAACGATAATATGCGCACCATTCTGCAAATCCCGACGTTCGCGATGCAAACTCACACCACCAATACATACCGAAACGACAACCCCAGTTTTTGCATAAAGCCATTCCAATTCACGCCCAACCTGCATAGCCAGCTCCCGTGTAGGAGCAATAGCAAGCGCAAGAGGCGCACTAGCAGGACCAAAACGATCGGCTCCATCTAAAAGATTAGGAGCTAAAGCCAGCCCAAAAGCAACAGTCTTACCAGAACCTGTTTGAGCAGAAACCAAAATATCCTTACATTCCAAATTGGGATCAAGAATAGCTTTCTGGACTGGTGTCAAATCGGAATAACCGCGCTCGGAAAGCGCCTTTCCTATAACTTTAGGAATATTTTCAAAAGTTTTCATGTACGAATCTTCCAGACTTTACTCTCCCGTGCCTCATACGATCTATGCCGCAAACAAAGCGACAACGTTTCCTCTTTCTTCTTCTCAAACACTTCAAAGAAGAAAAGAATCCACCCCAATGAGGCGAACAGCTGATCAAGAAAATCTTCGGCTACATCATCAAAGAAAAAATCAAAGAACAACCTTATAGGAGTTATCAACAAAGCACCAGATAATTTTACTTAAAACAAAAAACGGGAAAACGACATATCACTACAAAATGAATCGTCTCCCACGAAAACAACAAAAAAACCAATCATAAAATCACAAATAGGCAAAAAACTTACCAAATACAATGGTTCTTTAGACCACCTCAAGAAAGCTTGCCGTACACATAGAAAAACAAACGGATACTATAAAATTAAGTCCGATAGATTTCTTCGCACACTTATGAAAATATCACGACTAATCTCCTGCGAAGTGATTATGCTTGGAGAGAATCTTTTTGTCAATATTACTACAACAACTCTAGAATGAAAACATTCTAAAAATACTAGTCTACATTAAAAAAAATACAGCCCCCAAGAATGAAATATGGCTTTAGCGATCAGTACACTAATCTAACATTTTCAAATAATTATAAATCACTATAACTATAAGCGCTATCCTGTATAAATTTCCGGACTACAAATAAAATCTTGTAGTCCGAGTTTTTATGTGTATACGAAAGCGTATATTTCCAAGATACGGATTTTTCCATCCTCTTCAATATATCCTGAAAGCAAGGGAAAATCTGTAATACCAACGCGCATACGAAAATATCACTATATTTGACAATACTAAAGATAACCTATGCACGCCTAATAAAACAAAGAATGCTCGTGCTATTGGCAAGAATTACAGAATCTTTTAATTCTCCCGCACGCCTCTTCCAATACTGAATCTGATACTGCATAGGAAATACGAAGATTTGGACCCAAACCAAAAGCGGATCCCTGAATCACAGCCACCCTTTCTTCTTCTAAAAGAGCATTCGAAACATCCAAATCTGTCTTCAATATTCTCCCGGCAGGAGATTTTTTCCCAATCAACCCACGACAAGAAGGATATAAATAAAACGCACCATCAGGAATCGTACAGCTCATACCCTCTACGTCCTTTAGCAAAGAAAAACATAGATCGCGACGGCGTTCAAACGCCTTGTTACTATAAGCAACAAAATCCTGCGAACCAGAAATTGCCTCCAAAGCCGCCCACTGCGCTATAGAACATGTTCCTGAAGTTTGTTGACCCTGTATAATGGACATAGCTTTTATTAAATTCGGAGCACCTGCAGCATAACCAATACGCCAACCAGTCATTGCGTATGCCTTAGAAACACCGTTCGTAATAAGGGTGCGGTCATATAAAGATGGCTCAACATTTACGATGCTTTTAAATTTACAACCACCATAAACCAAATGTTCATAAATATCATCCGAAATAATCGAGATATGAGGATATTTTATCAGAACATCAGCCAAAACCCTTAATTGATTCTCGGAATAAACCACACCGGAAGGATTAGACGGAGAATTGAGCATTAACCATTTCGTCTTTGGGGTAATCGCACGCTCAAGAATTTCTGGAGTAATTTGGAAATGATCTTCCTCTTCCGCATCAATAAAAACGGATTTACCCCCACAAATCGACACCATCTCTGGATATGAAACCCAATAAGGCCTGGGAATTAAAACTTCGTCTCCTGGATTAAGCGTAGCCATTAAAGCATTAAAAAGAACATTCTTTACACCAGTAGCCACTATGATCTGATCTAATCTGTAAGAAAGATTGTTTTCTCTCTTAAGCTTCTCAATTATCGCTTCCCGCAATTGCGGTATACCTGCTACAGGCGTATATTTTGTCTTTCCACACTCAATAGCACGGATAGCCGCGGACTTAATATTTTCTGGCGTATCAAAATCAGGTTCCCCCGCAGTAAGACTCAATACGTCAATACCTTGAGACCTTAAACCAGCAGCTCTTTGCGCAGCAGCAATAGTGGCAGAAGGATTAATACCATCAAGGATTCCAGAAATAAATGTCATATCAACCAGATCGCACCTTTCCATCATTCATCGTTGTCGTCACTATGGACACAACATCTGCCACCTATAAAACAATAAGGGGGGACGCCAACAACCAAAACGTTATCACCGTTGAAAAGTAATACAACTTCACATTCAATGATTATAAAAACCCTTTAAAAACAAAAACACCTGATAAAAAACACACTGACTAACCAGATCTTTTTTTTGAAAAACCGACGCCAAAGATATACTACCTTGCCAGAAACAAACTTTCCAGAAATGGATAAAGTTTGGAGCGGGTAGCGGGAATCGAACCCGCGTATTCAGCTTGGAAGGCTGCTGCTCTGCCACTGAGCTATACCCGCAAAAATGGTGGAGGGAGTTGGATTCGAACCAACGTAGGATAAACCAGCGGATTTACAGTCCGCCCCCTTTAACCCCTCGGGCATCCCTCCAGCTACATAAAAATCAAGAACCTTTCTTATTAAAGAAAGTTTACAATCCCATGTATGACTTTCAAGTATAAAACTGTCAACAAAAAGAAGTTAAAAATAGCCAAATTATTTTCCAAATTCGCTGTACATTTATAATAGAATGACGAAAACATATCCATACCTAAAAATATAGAAGATCTCTTGGTGCGCACTGACCCCCAAAAGGACAAAATAATCATGACACTTATTTCAAAAAAAACGACAAATAAAACATCCTCTCCCCAAGATTCTCACTATGCAAAACTCCGTAGAAACTATCGCGATAGGAACAAATCTACAAATGTTTTGGAGAAAAAAAAAGAATTGCAAAATTCCAAAAATCAACTTTCATCTCAGAAAGATCCTCTATTCTTATACGGCATTCATACTGTACGCAAAGCACTCAATAATCCAAAAAGAAAAATCTTTCAATTACTGGCAACGCGTAATGCCTTAACCCGCTTAAACTGGAAAGAAGACTCATCTCATCCTTTTCCCATCAAGATAGTTTCTCCAAAAGAAATAGATCGAATTGTTGGAAAAGAAACCACCCATCAAGGTGTCGCATTGGAAACACGCTCCTTATATTCCTCAGAACTGTCTGTAATTGAAAATTGTCAATTGTTGATCGTCCTTGATCAAGTTAATGACCCCCATAATATAGGTGCCATTATGCGCTCAGCTGTCGCCTTTGGTTGCGGTGGCATTATTACAACTCGACGATATAGCCCAAATGAATCAGCTGTCCTTGCTAAATCTGCCTCTGGTGCATTAGAACTCATTCCCTATATTCAAATTGGTAATTTAACCGATACTTTAAAACAAATTCATTTACTTGGGTTTCAAACCATAGGACTTGATTCAAAAAGCGATACTCCCCTTGAAAAAGCATTTCAAAACAACAAAATCGCCCTTGTTTTTGGCTCTGAAGGCAAGGGGCTTCGTCAAAAAACTCAAGAAACATTAAATACAATGGCTCGTCTTGATATGCCTGGCGCAATTAAATCTCTCAACGTATCAAATGCCGCAGCTATTGCACTCTATACCGTTCATACCCACTTAAAACGCACTCTGCTTTAAACACTGGGCTTAAAAAACTTTGTGGCATCTTAGATGAAAAGCGCATTCGCCAGAATAGTAAAATGGGCAAGTGCTTAATAAAACTTGAATCTCAGCATAGGCTTTGAAGACGATTTCTGTATTTTTCCTCTCACCATCATTGCATAGCAGAGAACTCTTTAAACCCCTTATTAAAAAAACCTTTCGTTTATATGCACTCTACAAATGGAACGAGCTATTATGAATCCTTGCAAAGAAAAAACAGCAATTTTTGCCCCGACTACAAACCTATCTTGTGACAGGGATTCAATATTCAATAAAAACTGTCACATATCCGCAATACTCTTGATCAAAGGACTATAATTCTTGCTCTTTCGAGTCATTCCATCCACCTAAATTTCCTAACGTAATAAATAACTTGAAAAGATTCTCCGCGAATTCTTCGCACATATCCACAGAACAAAAGATCAGATAAATGCATAAACATTTTTCATTGATCGAAAAAATTCTGATGCACACAATCATTGCTCTCTCCCAAAAAAGGTGATAGCATGAAGAATATTGTCCTTTATCAGAAGAAAATTAAAAGGATACAAATATAAATGCCAAAAGAGATCTCCGCCGAGAAGCATCGCCATGAAAACCCAAGCATATCCAAAACAACGTGAGGAAGAATCCATTGCAAGATATGTGGTGCAAGAGATAAGAGTATTCTGCAACATTTAAAATATTGAGATCCAGATTCCTTGTTCTGTTTTTGGGAGTGCAAAAAATTGAAACAAGAATATTATACTGATAGCCTCAAAAATATTTTTTTAAATCCTATCTATAATATATAGAGAGAGAAAAATTCTTGAAATTTCAGTATAACATCATGCGTAGATCGCACTTGGTAGAGGAAAGCCAAATGGATTTTGAAACCTTCTTTAAAGACCGGATTAATGACCTGCATGATGAGGGAAGATATCGTATTTTCACAGAATTGGGATATGGACATTATCGCTTTCCTTATGCCTCATACCATTCAAGCAAAGGCTCTAAAAAGGTTACCGTCTGGTGTTGTAATGACTATTTAGGCATGGGGAGAAACTCAAAAGTTGTAGAGTCTTTTAAAAACAACGTTGAAAATTATGGTGTCGGCGCTGGTGGCACCCGCAATATCGCAGGGACAAATCATTATCATGTTCTGCTTGAGAAAGAATTAGCAGATCTACACGGGAAAGATTCCGCTCTTATATTTAGTTCCGGCTATATCGCAAATTGGGCGACTATAAGCACCCTCTGTTCTCAAATTAAAGATATCGTATGTTTTTCAGATTCTCATAATCATGCTTCTATCATTGAAGGTATTCGTCATGCTCAATGTAAAAAGGTTATATGGAAACACAACGATCTCAATGATCTGGAGTCGAAGCTTGCTATCACTAGTCCGTCTACACCAAAAATAATTTTATTTGAATCGATCTACTCAATGGATGGCGATATTGCTCCCATCAAAGAAATTTGCGATCTTGCTGAGAAATATAACGCCATAACTTATGTGGATGAAGTACACGCTGTTGGTATATACGGAGCACGAGGAGCCGGCATATCCGAACGCGAAGGAATAATGGATAAAATAACGATTGTATCAGGAACTCTTGCAAAAGCATTTGGAGTATTTGGTGGATATATCGCAGCTTCTGCTAATTTATGTGATTTCATACGCTCTTTTTCTTCCGGCTTCATTTTTACAACCTCCTTACCATCAGCTGTTGCCAGCGCTGCTCTAACTTCAATCCAGCACCTGAAAGAACATGACTTTGAACGAAAACTCCTTCTAAAACGCGTAAAACAACTCCGTAATGCTCTTGATCAAAGGGCTATTCCTTATATATCCAAGAAAAGTCATATTATCCCAATCATGGTTGGAAACGCTAAAAAGTGCAAATGGATATCCGATATTTTATTGGAAGATTTTGGCATTTATGTACAACCGATCAACTATCCAACTGTTGCACGCAAAAAAGAACGACTGCGCATAACCCCAACCCCTCTACATACCAATGCTGATATAGAACATCTGGTTTTAGGACTAGAAAATCTCTGGTCGCGCTGTGCTCTCGCACGTTCCACGGACTAAGAAAGAATCTCTTTGGATATTTTGGCTCACAAAGGTACTGATGCCGTTGAGGAAAGGAGCCACTTAAGTGGCTTTTCCTTATCTATAAGTGGCGCAAGTGTCGTATATACGTATTTATGATAATCATTTAACCATTTTTTTTCTTCATAGGTAAGAAGATCAACGAGCACAAGACGCAAGTCTATCGGACAAAGAGTTAACGTCCTAAAACCAAGCATCAATTGATCTCCACAATCAATTCTTTCAGGATCTGTGACATACAGAATGTTTTCAATACGAATTCCAAAATCACCATATCTATAATAACCTGGCTCGTTCGAGAGAACCATCCCAGGAAGAAGAGATTGTTGATTTGTTCGAGAAATACCTTGAGGACCTTCATGAACTGGAAGGAAAGAACCAACACCATGGCCAACACCGTGAGCAAAATCGGAGCCTGCTTTCCACAAAGATAAACGTGCTATACTATCAAGATCACAGCCGCGTGTGTCTTGGGGGAATCTTGCAATTGAAATAGCAATCATTCCCTTTAATACCAGTGTAAAAAAATGCTTCTTTTCATCATTTACATCGCCTATGGCTATTGTTCTAGTAATATCCGTTGTTCCATTCACATACTGCGCACCCGAATCCAGAAGCAAAAGCTCTCCCTCTTGCAAAAATCGATTGCTCTCCATATCTACTCTATAGTGAATGATTGCAGCGTTTGCACCAGAAGCAGATATCGTATCAAAGGCAATATCTCGAAGAGGGTTTTTCATACGAAGTCCTAATTCTTCTCGATATTCCTCTAATTTTTTTACGACATCAATTTCAGTAATCTCTCCTGGATTTTGTGAATCAAGCCAAGAAAGAAAATAAACCATAGCGATGCCATCTTGTATATGTGCCGAAATCATTCCCTGAATTTCGGATGTATTTTTTACAGAACGCAATAAGCAGGAAGGATCGGAACCTTCAAAAACGTTTCCACCAGCTTGTTCAATGATTCTAAAAAGATGATAAGGTATCCATGCCGGATCAATAAGAATAGATTTGTTTTTACATGCTAAATCAGTTAATCGCGAGTCAATCATCTTTGCCTCTGAAAGCAACGCTATCCCCGACAAATACCCTTCTAATTCCTTATCAATTTTTCTCCTATCAAGAAAAATTTCAGCTTTACCATTTGCATATAAGATAGCACGTGCCAACGGATACGGTGCACGCGGAACATCAAATCCACGAATATTAAAAATCCACGCGACAGAAGCAGGATCACATATCACAACCGCTGCTACTTTCTTTTTATTGATTTCACTACAAATTTCCGCAAGCTTCTCTTCTGCAGGCTTCCCTGCGTAAGCTATATCCTGGATTTCAATCCCTCGCATTGAGGACATCGGACGCTCTTCCCATAAGGAATCAAGAGGATTACACGACAAACCAATTACAACACCTCCTATTTTACCCAGTGCCATTTCCAAAAGACGAACTGCAGAAGCCGAATGTAACCAAGGATCAATTCCTAGGCGGAGACCAGTTGGAGCATGATGTGCAATCCATGTATGTAGTGATTCAATGGCAATATTCTTTGTACTGAATACCTCCGTATCTACTTCTTGTTCTACTTGAGAAACATAACGCCCATCAACGAAGATAACAGCATTTTCTCTCAAGATAATTGCTATTCCAGCAGAACCTGTAAAACCTGTAATCCAAGCGAGTCTTTCGGAATCTTCAGAAAGAAATTCACCTCTATATTCATCAAAACGCGGCACAAGAAACGCATCTATTCCCAAATCATCAAATCGGGATCGTAATTTTTGCAACCTTTCCGACGCCTTTTGTGGAAATGATTTAAGCGCAAAAGATTGAAACATACTCTTCTCCAGAATTTATTTATAACAGATAATTAACTAAAATACATATAAAAATCAATGTCTTAATCGTCTATTTTTCTGGTTTTGGAGCATTGATTCTATAGTGTTTTATCTATACCCATCCCTAACCTTTTAACAGAAATTCTTCCTCCACTTCTCTTCGGATGTCCCCAATCTCTGTAGTCGCTTCTCTCCAGCCAATATCCATTTGCAAATTTCATGAAAAGCATACTCCCAGTCTTCTATATAGAAACATTTGCAAAGCGTACTAGAACGACACCTTCTAACACCCAGCTTAAAAATAAAATATATAATAGCTGGAATGGACTAAAAACTTTAAAATCCTCGAGTACATCTTATATTTTTAAAGAGATACGTATGATTAAGTCTGATAATATTGCAAATCACACCAAGGTTGATGAAACTATTATTCAAGGAAAGAATTCTTCTGATACCAACATTCTGGAAAGTTTCAATGTTTTGCCGAAAGAAATGCAGTCCTTGGATTTGCGTATTGATCTGAAAAATTCGCGTGCGACGAGTTCTTTGAAATAAGGAGAGATTCCAGATTTGACGAAAAGGCAAGAAAATATTTTTATATCGACAAATAGCAATGACTAGATATACAGAATGAATCAAGGGGAACGTAAATTTTTTTAATCCTCAGATAGGAGATAAAGACTTCGATTCTATTAGGAATTCAATTGTTTGTCCTGATATCTAATTGATGATAGAAAACAGTAAAACTGGCAAGGCTTTGGGCACTTGGCTTACGCACTTTGAAGAGTCTTGTATAAAATAGTTCATCTGCTCTTTTCACCGTGATCATTGTACTCATAAAGACATCTAAAACCTATATGGACATAACCGATAGTCCAAAACTTCCAAAGAATATTAATCGGCTTTTAAGCGCAAGCCTTCGAACTATTTTGCTGATATCCGTGAGGCAAGTGGAGATATCGCATTTTCCCTTGACTAATGATCGCGCTTGGAACATGAAAAAATCTCTCATGATGTCCAATATCCTTAAAGTCTATAAATATTGGCACCCCTATTCATAATCGTACAAATTACGTCATATTTTATATATTAGACCCGTTGAACTGTATTCCAGCAATAAATTATTAACCGATTTTCCCTATTCTCAGGGTCAAGAGAAAATTAACCTTAGTGATAAACATGAAACTTTCAAAAATTGATTCATACTGGAACAATCCAACCCACAAGAAAGTTGATCTAAGACTTTCTTCCCTACCATCATGGCACAAGGCATTTCTCCTAGCTCCAAATGTTCGATTCACACGCACTCCCGAAAACGGACTTAATCGCCATCACAATAATTCTCTCTTGCAAAATCCTAAAGCGATAAAAAACGATATTCTTGGAGGATATCCAAACGTACAATGGACAGAAGAAAACTTAAAATCCACCAGTTCTCTCGTTAATTTAAAAACCCAACTTATGATGAATTCCACTGAAGGAAATCAATCAAGCTCAAAAACCGAGTCGCATAAACTGCATGCAACAAAAGAAGACACAGCCAGTGTCAAGCGTATCTTGGAAAAAGTGACGATTCAATTCTCTTCAGAAAACACCAAATCAGCAAGCGAATCTTCTCCTCCCAGACGAGAATTTCTTTCAATTCCTGAAAAACTTTCTTGGTTATCAGATTTTGCCTTTTTTGAAGGATACACTACTCAAAATCCTCTTATTTCCTTCATTGAACAAAAATCTCGCGTATATACTACCCCACCAACATTACCCGAAAATCACTCAGGAAATCCGGAGTGTGTTACAGAAAAATTCCAAACAGCAAAAGCTCATAAAGAAGAAGAACCAGTCTCTCTTCGCATACCTACCATCTCCATCGTGAAAAATGATCAAAAAGTCATTTTGAAAAATTGCGCCTGTAAAAAGCCTATATCCTTTGAAAAAAAATCTGAGCATATGATCCATCAAACTGCACAAGAAACACAGGAAAGAGAGGAAAATTATGAGAAACCGCGACTTTCTTTTTTACGGGAAAAACAAAATACACACTTAAAAACCATCACTCCGGAATACTTGGAAAGAAGTGCTGAAATTTTAGAAAATGTTCTCGAAGACTTCGGCATTAAGGGTGAAATCATCGACGTAAATCCTGGTCCCGTAGTTACCCTTTATGTGTTTGAACCAGCTCCAGGGATCAAGTCTTCAAGAATCATAGGGTTGGCAGATGATATTGCACGTTCCATGTCATCTTTATCAGCACGCGTCGCCATAATCCCTAAACGCAACGCTATCGGTATAGAATTACCTAACGATATTCGAGAAACCGTTTATCTTCGTCAAATCATTGAATCGCAAAGATTTTCAAATTCAAAGGCAGAATTAGCTTTATGCTTGGGGAAAACAATTAGCGGAGAGCCTCTCATAGCTGATCTTGCCAAAATGCCACATATTCTCGTGGCAGGCACTACCGGATCCGGGAAATCTGTCACCATAAACACCATGATCATGTCTTTACTCTATCGTCTTCGTCCCGATGAATGTCGTATGATAATGGTAGATCCCAAGATGTTAGAACTTTCTATTTACGATGGAATTCCACATCTTCTAACCCCAGTCGTCACAGATCCTAAAAAAGCTATTATGTCCTTGAAGTGGGCAGTTCGTGAGATGGAAGAACGTTATCGCAAAATGTCACAACTCTCTGTACGAAATATCAAGGGATACAATGAACGTATCACCGCAATGAATGCAGAAAAGAATTCCTCCTCTCATAAAAGCGAGAAATCTCCGGAACATCGAAAAGACATAATTACGCCTATGCCCTATATTGTTATTGTCGTAGATGAAATGGCAGATTTGATGATGATTGCAGGAAAAGAAATCGAAGGAGAAATTCAACGTTTAGCACAAATGGCACGTGCAGCAGGTATTCATTTAATTATGGCAACACAGCGACCTTCCGTAGATGTTATTACTGGAACAATAAAGGCAAACTTGCCCACTCGTATTTCCTTTCAAGTGACTTCAAAAATTGATAGTCGAACAATCCTAGGAGAACATGGAGCTGAACAACTTCTTGGTCAAGGAGACATGCTTTATATGTCTGGAGGGGGACGTATTCAGCGCGTTCACGGACCTTTTATATCTGACCTGGAGATAGAAGAGGTTGTTCAACATCTCAAAGAACAAGGCAACCCTGAATATCTCAAGACTGTAATCGCCGATAATAGTGAAAAGGACAATTCGAATCCAAATGGGAGCTCCGAGGAGGCAAAGCCTCCTTGTAAACTCTACGAAAAAGCAGTTGAATTAGTAATAAGCAATAAAAAATGTTCAACTTCCTTTATCCAACGTCGTCTGCAGATCGGATACAATCGAGCTGCACTACTCGTTGAACGTATGGAACAAGAAAAAATTATTAGCACAGCGAACCACGTCGGAAAACGACATATTTTGTCTGATCATCTCAATCAATGTCATTAAAAGTTACAATACAAAAACGACAAAGGCATATGCATATAACAAACGAGAAAAAAGGTGAAATTCTCCATAAAATAACAAGGAAACGATAAATAAACTACGGAAATGAATAAAATGCTTGGGTTTATAGAGGCATTGTAGAATGGTTTTGTCTTTCTCTTGAAGAGAAGAAATTGCCCTTGCAATAAAGGTTATTTATCTTATCTGGATACACTTTTTGGATGTTAACTTAAATCACAAGCAATATCAAATTCTTAATAAACCCCTAACCCTGAATCCGATGTTGTGGATTTCCCTGCATCTTTTAGATTCCTATCCCGCACCTTTTAAGCCCTCTTTCTAACGATTCCATCCGTGAATCAGAAGCCTAAAATAAGCCCTATAACGTCTTGCGAAAAGAGGCTTATAACATCAAAAGGGTCAAAACGGAGGATCTCATAATATTTCAGCAAATAAATCTTGACTTAATTATTTAAGTCATGTTTTAAGATGCAATCTATAGTTTAGTTTTATATATCTATGATTGTGGTTTTTAAAATGAATGGGATACGCAATAGGGCTTTATGTAAAGCTAGAATAAATAAAAGAGATGAGTTTTATACTCGACTATGCGATATCGAAGATGAGTTACGGCATTACAGAGAGCATTTTGAAGATCAAGTCGTTTATTGTAATTGTGTGTATACACGTGAATTTAACGCTAAAAAACTAGCGTATAAAACTGCCAAAATGATAGCAGATCACACCTAAAAAGGTAAGACTAAGCGTTTTGTAAGTTATTGAAAATACTGAGTCCGATTTAGTCTTACTTTTGCGTAAGTTATTGATTATACGTCTTTATTCCATTCCTATACAGTTTATGCATGTATAAAATCTTGTACATACTTGAACGTTTCAAAATTACTCCACTGGCATGTCTGTACCATATTTAAAACCACAGAGATCCCAAGTTTTAGCCATATGTGAAGGCAACGGAGCTGTCATTTGCAACCTCCCTCCTTCAGGATAAGGAAAATCTATATAACGAGCATGTAAATGCAATTGATTTGGAATATTATTGAGAAAATTATCATCATGATCTTCGATATAATATTTTTTATCTCCTATAATCGGATGCCCCATCTGAAGAGCCTGCACACGTAACTGATGTGTGCGACCAGTATGAGGCTGCATTTCTAACCAACAAAACTGTTGTTCAAAAGTATCAATGACCTTATAGCAAGAAATCGCATGATTAGCACCGTCCTCGTTCTGCTCAACGACTTTTACGTAATCCCCTCCAGCTTGTCTGCTCTTCATTAACCAACTAGAAAGACGTCCTTCACTTTGTTTTGGAATTCCCTTGACCAAAGACCAATATACTTTGCGCACCCTACGCATTCGAAAAGATTCTGTAAGACTTTGGGCTGCTGCACGTGTACGAGCAACAATAAGTATTCCGGAAGTTTCCCGATCCAACCTATGAATAAGACGCGGTTTTTCCCCTTTGAGATTGGTCCATGATTCCAACATACCATCAATATGGCGAGTAATCCCTGAACCACCCTGAACAGGAATTCCTGGTGGCTTATTGAACACGTAAATCTTGCTATTTTCATAAAGCAAAATGCGCTTTAAAAATTCCGAACTATCCGAATAATTCTTGGACTGATCAAAACGACTTCCTTGCGTCGCAGACGTGGCGCAAATAACCGGGGGAATTCGTACTATTTGTCCGGGCTGAACACGATCATTCGACTTGATACGTCCTTTATCCAATCTTATCTGACCAGAACGCAATAATTTTTGAAGGTTACCAAAACTGATATGAGGATAATGAATCCTAAACCAACGATCAAAACGCATTCCTCCTTCATCACTATCGATTATTATATGCTGAACACATAACATAAAAAATATTTCCTTATTTCAAGCAATTCAACGTTTACATCCTACAAGAATACAACAAATACAAGCCTTTATCTTTAAGGAATAAACAGTTTATCATCTTATAATAGTATGGAGTATCCAGAAGAAGAAACATATCTATCCGTAAAAATTGTTTTGCATATCTTGGTCTATTTCACCTTACTGGATGTTTTTAAAAATTTCTTTTTGCATGAATAATTGTGTCTGAATCAGAACAAAAATCCTGCAAAATATAAGGATGCCAAAACATGCCTATTTACTGAATGGAATAAAAGGTTATACTTTCTACTATGTTTATACTTGCACATATGTCAGATATTCATCTCAGCTGTCCTCCAACTATCACCGAATTATCCATAAAACGACTAGTTGGATTAGCAAATTGGCATTTCAATAGAAAAAAACATTTTTCTCAAACGGCTGTTGATTTATTGGTCAATGACATCTCAACGCGCAACATTGATCATCTTTCCATAACAGGTGATATTGTTAATCTAGCAAATAACAGAGAGGTGTCCGCTGCTACGCATTGGCTCGAAAGCATTGGAAATCCTCACGATATCTCAATTATCCCTGGAAATCACGATGCTTATGCAAGCGGATCACAAATGAAGTCTCTGCATGCATGGCGCAACTATATTACAAGCGATATTCCGTGTACAGAAAAGAAATTATTCCCCTATTTACGCATACGCAATAATATTGCTTTAATTGGCTGCTCTACCGCGATAATGACTCCACCTTTCACCGCTAATGGCTACTTTGGACCAAAACAAGCTGAGGATACGGCGAAAATTTTGCGAAAAGCCAATAAGGACGGCATCTTTCGAGTCGTTATGATGCATCATCCACCTGTTTTAAACACAACTTCCATATACAATCGCATGTTTGGTATCCAACGCTTTAAAGACATGATCTTGTGTGAAGGAGCAGAACTAATACTACACGGACATACACATCTCAATAGCCTTCATTGGATTCAAAGCCCAGGAGGACGGACACCTGTTGTGGGCATCGCATCAGCTTCTCATAGAATAAAAACTAAAAAACCTCAAGCTTCTTATAATCTTTTCTATATTGCAAGGCATGGCGATTATTGGAATCTAAGAGGCGCACGATATACCCTTTCACCAGATTCTACACATGTCCACGAAGAATGTTCCAATATCTTTCCCAACGAAATTTTTTTTAAAAGTCAATTTCCGCTTTCTTCATTTCCCGACAATACAAGATTATCATCTGAATCATGATTTGAAGATATTCCAAAAAACGCTCCTCATAACTTATAAAAAAGCTCTTTATAATAGAATCAAAGTATTCGCATTCTCTCGCAAAAACTACTACATTGCTCATTCTATTAAATTTTCTATTGCACCTTATGAATCCAAAATTAAAATTTAAGACATGAATCCTATCACCGTTTGAGTAGCGCCAAAGAAAAATATCTTTCATATCTCACGTGATCTAAATCAATATACCCGATATTCCATTGCGTCCCTTACCAAGAAAATCCGAATCAACCTATTTTAAATATATTATTGAGCCGTGTTGCAAAAATTGATTATATTTCCTTGATGCCAAAAAATCACAGGCACTTGCATAGATTCTTTGTTTATGAGAATATTTTAATATTATCGTTGACCTCTTTGCAATATGACCTTTAAGAAAAATGCTATGAAGGCTACATCCGACAGTTCCTTGGCTGTCAAGATTTCATTGTTATCTGATAATTATGCATCTGGAAGGATGGATAAATGGCTCACTCTTAATTTAAATGGGAAATTTTCACGATCGCACGTAAAAATGCTCATTGCAAACGGTTCAGTTTGTGTCAATGGCGTGGTTTCCTCTGATCCAGCTCGCAAGGTTCTTCCTGGTGAAAACTTCTTTATCTCTGTCCCAGAGCTACAGCCATCCAATATAGATCGCGCAGATATACCTCTTGATATCTTATATGAAGATAATGATATAATTGTTGTTAATAAACAGTCAGGTCTCGTAGTTCATCCTGCCCCTGGAAACTGGCATGGCACTCTCGTTAATGCACTCCTACATCACTGCGGCGATAACCTCTCAGGTATCAATGGGATAAAACGTCCCGGTATCGTGCATCGATTAGATAAGGATACAACGGGTATCATCGTTGTTGCCAAAAACGATATTGTACACCAAAAACTTTCTGAACAGTTTGCCGATCACGGACTAACCATGGGATTAAAACGCTTCTATTACGCAATGGTTTGGGGAAAACCATCTCCGGATTCCGGAACAATTAATGCCCCGCTGGGACGTTGCAAATCAAATCGATTGCGTCGCGCAGTTAAAAGAGAAGACAGCAAAGATGCGGATAGAGCAATAACCCATTATCAAACAATTGAAAGCTATACCATCAATTCTAATTGCTCAATATCACTCTTGAAATGTTGTTTAGAAACAGGTAGAACGCATCAGATTCGTGTTCATATGGCCTATAAAGGACATCCTCTCGTTGGTGATCCCCTTTATGGAAAAGGATTTAAGACTAAAGAAAATCTTCTCGATTCCGCCGTAAAAAATGTAGTTTCTGGCCTTTCGCGGCAGGCATTACATGCCTATTTTTTATCATTTAACCATCCCCTTCAAAATAAACGCATGAACTTTGAAACTCCCATTCCCGAAGATATATTAACTGTAATTAAAGAATTGCGAAAAAAATAAGTTTTTTTTAAGTGTTACCAATATTCAAATATAAACGGAATATTGATATATTGACGCAGGTATCGTATCCTCAAAACGAGGTATAGTTTTAGATTTCAGAAGTTGATAATCAAAGCAAAAATTACTCAATGAAAAGGCAAAAGAAAAACCCATGAATCGTAGAATAATGCCAATAATAGCAGGCAATGAAGCTGGTCTCGGTCGCTATATTCACGAAACAAAAAAAATTCCTATGTTGGAAAAACAGGAAGAATACATGCTTGCTAAAAGATATCGTGAGCATAATGATTTAAGTGCTGCCCATAAGTTAGTGACGAGTCATCTAAAACTGGTCGTAAAAATCGCAATGGGATATCGTGGCTATGGATTGCCTATTGGAGAAGTCATATCCGAAGGTAATATAGGCTTGATGCAAGCAGTTAAAAAATTCGATCCGGAACGTGGTTTTCGCCTGGCTACATATGCTATATGGTGGATTAAAGCCTCAATGCAAGAATATATCTTGCGTTCATGGTCATTGGTCAAAATCGGCACTACAGCAAACCAAAAGCGTCTTTTCTTTAACTTGCGTCGTCTAAAAACTCATATTCAAGCCGTAAACGATGTAAATTTAAATCAAAAACAAGTCGTGGAACTAGCTCATAAGCTAAACGTTTCAGAGTCAGAAGTAATATCTATGAACTGTCGTTTGTCTGGAGATGAATCCTTAAATAAACTTATACAATCATCAGAAAACGATTCTAGTCAGTGGCAAGATTGGCTTATAGATGACCATGATAGCCAAGAGAAAATTCTTATAGAAAAAGAAGAACTACGAAATCGTCGCAACATGTTGACGCGTTCCATGTCTGTATTAAATAATCGCGAGAGACGCATCTTCGAAGCACGGCGGTTGCACGAAAATCCTATAACTTTAGAAGATTTGTCTGCTGAATTTGATGTTAGCCGCGAGCGCGTACGCCAAATAGAAGTACGTGCTTTTGAAAAAGTGCAAGAAGAAATGCAAAAGCAAACGCAGGGATTATCCCAGAATATTCGCACCACTAAATCGGATATTATCCAGAAGAAACATCCTATAAACAAGAAAATCTTTTAGTTTTTAAAACTGAATAAAAACCCTTAATATGACAGGGATTCTTGAACGACATCTTTTCGCATAAAAGCGACTTCAGGAGAATACAATAAACACGAAAAAACGTATTGGAAACCCTTATCAATCCAATATTCCCAGGAAACTTCGAATTTCCAAGTACCCTTTCGATGTTGGCAAAATTAATGTCAATGATAGCATATATCTAGCGTGCACGCTGTATAATTCGCTCACGACTGCTTAATAATATTGCAGAAACCTTAACAAAAAATCCTCACAAATCAAACATCCTAGCAATTCCAAAAATAGCGAGAAAAAAGAAATCTATATCAGCTTAAAGACGTATTATACGAGTCTTTTTACGGTTGATTTTTCCATTCTTGGATAACTGTTTTAAAAATTTCTGTGCCAATCTGACCCTTATCAAGAGTCAATACTGCTTTTCTACCATTCTGATAAGTAATTGGAATCTCTATCCACTGGTATTCTTCTAAAATATTCAAATTTCTGTAAGGATTATCCGGAAGATGCTTCAATGAAATCCGATAAACATCGTTGGATATCCTGAAAATATTAGATTCCAAAAGAATACGTGGCTCTTTTTCTGTTTTTTTCATAGATATTTGTTGTAGATCTGCAATACCTCTTCCTTGCAATCCTTTTGGAAAAGAAAAGACTATTTCCATTAAATGAGTTGAAGATAAAGCTATATCAGGATTACGCTTTAAAGTAAGCGACATCAAAAATTCATTTTCTGGAACAGATATATCTCCTCTGATTACCGATCCTTTTGATCCCTTTTTCTCTTCTTTTTGTAGTGACCAAGATACTTTCCCTAAAATAATAAAAGGATCTTCATTCCCTTTTTTAGCAAAACTTCTACCTTTTTCATCAATTGTATTTTTCCCTTCTGACTTTGTGCTTTTCAATACATTTACACTATCTATTCCATAGCTTCTTGGAACACTTTTAAGTAAAAATTTAGTTTTATCTGATGAAGAATTTTCAGAAAAAGGGCGAGAATCCATGTCAATTTCAGAGCCATCTGCCAATAATCTTCGAGTAATTTTTCCCTGAACAGCACGAACAGAACCTGGCATCTTCTTTTTTCCAACAATCTCATTCTTTGCTGTCTTGATTAAAATCCCAGCAACACTTCCTTGATCATACCAAAATAAATAAATCGTTCCTATAAAAATCCCTAAAAATACTGATGAAACTACAGCATATCTCAAAATATGACGCTCATATAACAAAGGCCATGACATTAAAATAATACGTATTGCATCCAAAAAGATTTTTTTTGCTAGAAAAAATATTGATATAGATAAAGAAGCGATTTCTTTAATCTTAGATAGCTTCAAATTATCCAAACCACTTCCAATCGATCCAGAAGGAAGAATCAAGTTGTCTTGTCTACGCTGCGATTTTGCAGAAGCAGAAGAACTTAAAATACTTCTAAGATCCTGGGAAAGATATCTTGAAGAAATGCTCAATTTTGATTTTTTTCTTTCCTGAAGAGATGGAACAACTGCTTCTTTTTGACTGCTGTGAATACTCTTACCATCTGGATTTTTAACAATCGGAGAATCAGTCATTAACCGAGACGTATGGAGAAAAGAATTCCTATTCCTGACATCAATAATACTATTCTCAGAGAGAGCACGCTTGCTCTCCTGTTTTACTGTCCGAATTGTCTTCTGTTGTTGCCTCTCAACTTGCAGAATCGCCTTCTCTAATTTACTAAATTGACGATTTAAAATCTCCTCAGGAGGACGTGGTTTCATAGATTCCAGCTGTCGAACAACCGCACTACGAGCACGTTCATATATCTGAGAACGCATATCGGGCGTATTCTCAGGCAAACTATCTACAGCCCGTCGAATTACTGATACAAGATTTACCATTGATCACATTTCTATTGTCTCCAATTTTTAAAATTGGAGGTAAATTTATGCGAAAAAACGCTCCTAATCTTCAAATGGATCAGACAAACAAATAGTATTATTCCTTCCCGGTCCAACGGATAGAAGAGCCACCCGGACACCCACTATCTCTTCTATTTTTCGTATGTAATCGATCGCTTGCCTAGGAAGATCAGACCATCTCTGTACTGCAGAAGTATGCTTCTTCCAACCTTCTAATACCACATAAACAGGCTCAATACGAGCCTGTTTATCAAAAGAATATGGCAAATATTCTACTTCACGACCATCAACTCGATATCCTACACAAATTTTTAATTCATCAAGCCCATCAAGAACATCAAGCTTAGTCAAGGCTATGCCTTTAACACCATTGATAATAACCGATCGACGCACCGAAACCAAGTCTAACCAACCACAACGACGTTGACGGCTAGTAACTGTCCCAATTTCTTTGCCTGCTTCTCGTAAAAAAATACCAATCTCATCATTTAATTCAGTAGGAAAAGGTCCTTCACCAACACGCGTTGCATAAGCTTTAACAATACCAAAAACATATCCTAAAGAACTAGGACCCATTCCAGAGCCAATCGAAGCTTGCGCTGATACCGTATTTGAAGAGGTAACAAAAGGATAAGTTCCATGATCAACATCCAATAGAGAACCTTGAGCACCTTCAAAAAGAATGCGAGATCCTTTACGAGATTCACGATCAAGAAGCAACCATATGACATCCATAAAAGGAAGAATTTTTTCTTTCACAGATATTAATTCTTTCATGATTGTGTCACAATGGACTGCTTGTGCACCAAAAGCATGCCTCAATGCATTATGGTGTATTAACAATCGCTCAACTTTTTCTGAAAGACTTTCCATATCAGCGAGATCCATCATGCGAATAGCTCTTCGACCAACTTTATCTTCATAAGCTGGGCCAATACCCCTTTGAGTCGTACCAATCTTGATGCCCGAATAAGAAAGAGAATCTTCCTGTAATACATCCAATTCTCGGTGGACAGAAAGTATTAATGTTGCATTATTGGCAATACGGAGATTCTTGGGTGTAACACATACTCCTTGACGTTCTAAATTTTCAATTTCAGTGATCAAAGTATACGGATCAACTACAACACCACCGCCTATGACGGATATTTTTTCAGGACGCATCACACCTGAAGGAAGTATCGACAGTTTATAGACCACACCACCAATGTCTAGAGTATGTCCAGCGTTATGTCCGCCCTGAAACCTGACTATGACATCAGCATTTTCTGCAAGCCAATCAACAACTTTTCCCTTCCCTTCATCACCCCATTGCAAGCCGACTATCACTACATTTGCCATTAAGAATCTCTCGCTTCCTTTACATTATCCAATAAAATAATCCCCCACTAAATATGTCTACTCACAACTCTTTCAAGAGTGATAAAAAATCATACTCAATAAAAAATCGCAAATTACCCATCATATAAAACACACACACAACCCATATTCAACCAAAACTCTCTCTCAAAATATCACCTGAATCTCTTCAAGAGAATACTTAGCAAAGGGCATAGATACAATGGATTTTTCATAAAGACACATAAACTGTATTGTGAATTTAACAAAAATTATTTAAGTAGGAGACTGGACTTTTAAAACAGTCTATGACATTAGAGACTTACTACGTTTACAAGGTATTATGTGAATTTTTTTCTTTTGTAAAAATGCTATTAAAAAATTAAGCGGGTGTGGCGGAAATGGTAGACGCGACGGACTCAAAATTCGTTTCTGGTAACAGAGTGTCGGTTCGATTCCGACCACCCGCACCACTGCCAGATTACATAAAAGCCTCCAATGAACGTTCTCAAAAAGGGAATTTCCCTGTTCCTATAAATCCTTATACAGGTATTCAGTTTTTAATTTTTTAATGTTAGAATGCAAACCTAGAAAATAATGCATGTCGGGCTACAAAGGAAAACATATCCCTAACTCCACAACAGGAACCTTTGTATCCCTGAAATAACATTAATAGCTTTTTTTCTTCTCAATAAGCATAAAAAATACCAGGCATGAAAGATATTTAAAAGCTCATCTATGCCCTTCTGTTTCTTCTCATCTCTCTTTTTTGAATCTTCATTATAGGCATCTATGCGATCAACCTAGTAGACAATTCTTCAAATTCTTTTCGTATAACTGCCTTTTCTGGTTTAGAAACCAATCGCATATTCCTGCATTTACTTGATAGTATGCCCGTAGGCAGAATAGATATTATATCTCTCTCCCTAGTTCCAATAAAAAAGGCAAGGGTGATAATTATAAAAGTTATAATATGAATGACTTCGGATTTATGCTGAAATCCACCTTAGAAAACTCAGTTTTAAAACATCTTGTTCATTCTTCTAGACGTCATCACCCTCATAGAAGAATCCTTCGTAGATAAAAATCTGATTATACCAAATGTTCAAACCAAAATTTTAAGGGATTAGTCTTTCTATTTTATTATTCAGATATCAAATCATAAATCATTTGCAATAGTATTTTACATTGTACAAATATAATACTAGCTATAAAATCGTACGTAAACGAGATAAATCTACTAAAAAATTTTCAAGTTGAGATCTTTGACAGGGCTCATGGTTACCACCATCAAGATCATGCTGAATTTCCTCAATCCTTTTATTCAATGTGTCGACGCATCCTTCTCCCATTGAGAAAATAGTCTCAGATAAAACCGTACAACGAAAAGGCGTAATATCTGAAACCCCTTCAAACACAACGTAGCGACGAAGATCTCCACAGGGAAGCTCAATCGTAATAATACCAGGTTTTACAGTCGTCAAAAGGGAAGAATGACCGATAAGAACTGTTATATCGCCAGAAACAGCTGGTAATATAACAGACCTAACCACTTCCAAAAAAACACATTTTTCTGGAGAAACTAATTCAAAATAAAAATCACTCACTGTAGACATTGCATGTTATAACCATAAAATCTTAGTTTATATAAAAACAATCTGAAAAACCAATGAGAACACTAAAGAGACAACGACTCTGCTTTTTTAACAGCCTCTTCTATTGAACCAACCATATAGAAAGCAGGCTCTGGCAAATGATCATAATCACCATTTACCAATCCCTTAAAACCCTTAATCGTATCTTCCAAAGGAACAAACTTGCCTGGAGATCCCGTAAAAACCTCGGCAACATGAAATGGCTGTGACATAAAACGTTCAATCTTACGTGCACGAGAAACCACCAACTTATCTTCTTCAGAAAGCTCATCTATTCCAAGAATTGCAATGATATCTTGCAGAGATTTATATTTCTGCAAGATCTCCTGTACCATATGAGATACGTTGTAATGCTCTTCACCAACAACTTCCGGACTTAAAATCACTGAACTCGAATCTAAAGGATCAATGGCGGGATAAATTCCCTTTTCTGAAATTTTTCGTGACAAGACAGTCGTGGCATCAAGATGAGAAAAAGATGTGGAGGGAGCAGGATCTGTCAAATCATCCGCAGGGACATATACAGCCTGCACAGAAGTAATGGAACCTGTCAAAGTCGTTGTGATACGCTCTTGAAGCTCCCCCATCTCCGTAGCAAGAGTGGATTGATACCCCACCGCTGAAGGTATCCTCCCCAAAGAAACCGAGATCTCCGCATTAGCTTGGGTGAATCGAAAAATATTATCCACAAAAAATAGAACGTCTTGACCCTGATCTCGAAAATGCTCAGCAACTGTCAAACCTGTCAAAGCGACACGGGCACGAGCACCTGGAGGTTCATTCATCTGACCATAAACCAAAGAACATTTTGAACCCTTAGCCGAACCATTGTTCTTACTTGGATCAATATTAACTTTTGAATCGATCATCTCATAATACAAGTCATTTCCCTCACGAGTACGTTCACCAACACCGGAAAACACCGAATAACCACCATGAGCCTTTGCAACATTATTGATTAATTCCATAATTAAAACAGTCTTACCAACACCTGCGCCACCAAAAAGCCCTATTTTTCCACCTTTTTGGTACGGAGAAATCAAATCAATAACTTTAATTCCCGTCGTGAGAATATTGGAAACTGGTGATTGTTCAACATAGGAGGGGGCTGACTGATGAATTGCACGTTTTTCAGAAGAAACGATCGGACCCTGCTCATCAACAGGCTCTCCTATGACATTCATGATACGTCCCAATGTCTCCTCTCCCACAGGGACAACAATCTGCGTTCCAATATCAATAACAACCTCACCTCGAACTAAACCTTCCGTTCTACCCATGGCAATACATCGAACTGTTCTTTCGCCTAAATGTTGAACAACTTCCAGTACGACACGAGATTCACCATTCTTGGTTTCAAGGGAACCAAAAATTTCCGGCAAAGAGTCCGCAAATACAACATCTACAACAGCACCCATAACTTGCCGTATCGTACCAAAATTCCTAGTCTCCGCCTTAGTGGACATGAGCGCGTTTCCTTCTTTTCTATCCCTTATTGTTTTAAACTGCCTCTGCGCCTGAAATTATTTCAATAAGCTCAGTAGTAATACGTACCTGACGCTGACGATTATATGAGACAACCAGATCTTCTACCATCCGACCAGCACTACGAGTAGCATTATCCATAGCAGTAATCCTTGCCCCCACTTCACTCGCTCCATTTTCTAAAAGAACTTGAAATAACTGAGCTGAAATATTTTGAAATAAAAGCTTTTTTAATACTGAATGCAAAGTCGATTCATAGTCATAAACAGATGAAATATCACTTTTTTTATCTTTTCCTTCCTTAAAGTCCTGAACCAAATCTACTGGTATCAACTTCCGCATTACAGGAACCTGTTGTATGACCGATTTGAACTCTGAATATATACAAAAGCAAGAGTCAAAAACGTCATTCTGAAAAAGAGACATTACTTTACGACTAATGTTATGAGCTTGGATAAAATCCACTCCCTGTTTAGAAGATAATTTCACATAATCAATAATCATTGAAGATAGTTTTTGAGATAAAATTTCATAACCTTTCTTCCCCACCACCAATATCTTAACTTTCTTACCTTCTGCAATGAACTCTTCTATTCTATCTCTACTAAAACGGATAATCTGGGAGTTAAAACCACCACACAATCCCTTCTCCGCAGCACAAATGATAAGCAAATATGTCTTATCTTTGCCTGTGCCCCTAACTAAAGCAGGCAGACTCCCATCAGAATCTATATCAATCTCTATTATCCTAAGAAACTCTTGTATGCGGGACTGATATAAGGAAGCGTCCTTCATCGCAGTCTGTGCACGGCGCAAACTAGAAATCGCAACCATCCGCATGGCTTCAGTGATTTTCTGCGTTTCTTTCAGAGAACATATTCTATTCTTTAGCTCTTTTAGAGAGGACATTATTCAATATCTCAGTTAAAAATTCTTCAAAAAAGCATCAAGCTCACTTTTCAACCTGCTGCTGATTTCGTCAGTTAATACCTTTTGAGCATTGATATCTTCCAAAATTTCTTTAGCCGAAACCCGCAAATGAGCTAAAAACTCTAGCTCAAACTTACTTACCTGCGACAGCTCAATCCCATCAAGATATCCATTAATCCCAGCGAATATCATTATTACCTGCTCTTCCATCCTTAAAGGAGAAAACTGTGGTTGCTTCAAAAGCTCTGTAAGTCTTTCTCCCCTATTTAAAAACTTTTGAGTAGCTACATCTAGATCAGAACCAAATTTTGAAAAAGAGGATATTTCACGGTACTGAGCTAACTCCCCCTTAACAGAACCCGAGACCTGTTTCATAGCCTTGACCTGAGCTGAGGAACCAACACGTGACACTGACAATCCAATGTTAATAGCTGGACGAATACCACGATAAAACAATTCTGTTTCCAAAAAAATCTGACCATCTGTAATAGATATCACATTAGTCGGGATATAAGCAGAAACGTCATTAACCTGCGTTTCGATGACAGGCAAAGCGGTTAAAGAACCAGCTCCCATTGCATCCGACATCTTCGCAGCTCTTTCTAGCAAACGCGAATGTAGATAAAAAACGTCTCCAGGATAAGCCTCTCGACCAGGAGGACGACGCAAGAGAAGAGATAACTGCCGATACGCAACGGCCTGCTTAGATAAATCATCATATGCAATCAATGCGTGACGACCACTATCGCGGAAATATTCTCCCATAGCACAACCTGTAAAAGGTGCTAAAAATTGCATTGATGCAGAATCCGAAGCTGTTGCCGCGACAATGATAGAATACTCTAAAGCGCCACGATCTTCCAAAGTCTTAACCAACCGAGCCACGGTGGAACGTCTTTGTCCAATTGCAACATAAATACAGTAAACCTTATCCTTTTCCTCACCATTCTCATGGATATGTTTTTGATTCAAAAAAGAATCCAAAATTATTGAAGTCTTCCCGGTTTTCCTATCGCCAATTATCAATTCACGCTGACCACGACCTATCGGAATAATCGCATCTATGGCTTTGATGCCGGTGTACAATGGCTCATGCACAGACTGACGTTTTATAATGCCTGGCGCATCAACCTCAACAGGAGATCTACGCGTACTCTTAATAGGACCTCGTCCATCAATCGGATTCCCAAGAGCATCCACGACACGACCAAGCAGCTCTGGACCAACCGGAACATCAACAACACGACCTGTACGCTTTACAATATCTCCTTCAGAAATATGCTCATGAGAACCAAGAATCACCACACCTACGTTGTCAGTCTCTAAACTAAGAGCTATCCCATAAACGCCATGGGGAAATTCAACCATCTCAGTCGCCTGAATTTTATCCAGACCATAGACACGCGCAATACCATCCCCAACAGAAAGGACGCGACCTATCTCAGATATTTCCGCACTATCGCTAAAATTCTTAATCCTATTTCTAAGAATTTCAGAGACTTCTGCAGCATGGATATTCATTAATTAACCTCTTTTAATATAAGCGCAAGCCTAGAAAACTTTGCGCGAAGAGATGCATCTATTTGAGTGGATCCCATCTCTACTACGAAACCACCCATAAGCGAAGAATTCTCAACTATATCCAATAAAACTCGCTTACGTAACATTTTTCCCAAAAAATCCTTTAATTGATCCTGCTGATCCAACGATAAACTTCCTGAAGATGTTTTGACGCGAGCTAAAACTTCACCACGATAATATGAGCATACCCTATGAAAAGACGTGATAATAGAGGATAAAATTGACATCCGACCATTAACAACTAAAAGCTGTAGAAAATTTCCCATTGTCGTACAAAAATGAGCTTTTTTTATCAAATCATCAACAACAGATTTCCTGTCTTTCATAGAATATATAGGGCTCGTAACGAAACATCTAAAATCAACAGATTCTGAAAGAAGTGTTTCCAAAAGAGCAATATCCTCTGTAATTTTCTCCAAAAAACCCTCAGCACTAGCTACTCCGAACAAGGAATGAGCATATCTTCCAGGCAAACCAGAAAAAAGACTATATAGATCTGACACCTACACCAATCCTCTACCATCAAATAGAATTTTAAAATCCAATAGATAAAAAACCAAAAAACATATCCTGAATAAAATCTCACCTATCGTGTCTAACACAGGACAGCCAAACGCGCAATAATTTGCTCACATATCAATTGCACCATAAAAGCTACAAATCTTCTTTTCATTAAAAAAAACCATATCTTTTTTATACAAAGCTGCATCATCCCCTGTTTCTTTGGACCACACAAACAATCAACGATAATTCAAATGCTATACCACAGATATCCATCCCATCATAAATTCACTCCAGAATTTAAAGCATGCATTTTGTTAAAAAACCTATCCATAAACTGTTTTGATTGCAACACACATTGATCAGGAACAATCTTTCCAAGATAGATAGATAGATCACTCTTTGTTAAATACCACATTGAATCGCAACAAACATATTATAAGGATATCAGAGAATTTATATCAGGTAAACAATATATTTTAATATTAAACTTACATTCAAAACTCCATAAAAACTTTTCTTGTCCTGACGATAGAATCCCTCAATCCTATAAAGCTATTCCATCGATCTTTTATGCTCACAAAAACCGTAGTTTTCTTGCAGATATTCATAAGAAACTTTGTGGATCCATATCAAATTGTATACGCAACGAAATTGGCTTCTTAGGCATGCCGTAACACATACAACTAAAGAATTTTTGCAAATTAGCGTTACGCTTCTTCCCATGAAGCAAAAGGCGAAAACGATATCGTCCTCGCACCAAAAACAACGGCGCTTCTGCTGGTCCAAAAACTGAAATATCTGAATTAACAGGAGATCTTTTTTTTAGCTCACGCACATATGTTTCTGCTTCTTGACGCACACTAGCTGAAACAATGACTGCCGCCAAACGACCAAATGGAGGCAAGGACAGATCTTTTCTCCCTTGAATTTCCGCTTCGTAAAAGGCGTTGGAATCACCAGAAACAAGAGCCTGCATGACTGGATGTATCGGCTGATAAACCTGAATAAGCCCAAGACTTTTTATGCCAAAACGCCCAGCGCGACCTGTTACTTGTGATAATAGCTGAAACGTTCTCTCGGCAGCTCGAAAATCTGCACTGGAAAGACCGAAATAACCATCAACAATACCAACCAAAGACATGCGCGGGAAATTATGCCCTTTTGCAACGAGTTGCGTACCTATAACAATGTCAACTTCGCCTTTAGAAATAGCTTCCAACTGTGATCTCAGTTTCTTTTCACTTCCGTCTAAATCAGATGATAGAACAGAAATCCGCGCCGCAGGGAAATATCCCCGTATTTCTTCATCAATACGCTCAACTCCAGGACCACAAGCTATCATACGTCCAGAAACGCCACATTCAGAACAAGATTCTGGATAAGGCGCGACATAACCACATTGATGGCAATGCAACTTTCCCCGAGAGCGATGTTCTACCAACCAACAAGAACAATAAGAACATTTTATCCTATATCCACATACCTGACATAAAGTCAGCGGCGCATATCCTCTTCTATTAATAAAAAGTAAAGTTTGCTCATTTTTATCAAGAGTATCTCTGATATTATTCAGCATTTCCAAAGAGAGGAATTTCCCATATTTCAGTGATTGATTGCGCATATCAATTAATCGTAAATCAGGCAAAGAAACGTTGCGGTATCTCGAAGATAAGTGGACACAGCCGTAACGTTTACACACGCTATTAACTTGGCTCTCTATCGACGGCGTGGCTGAAACAAGCACAACAGGAAAAGATTCAATTTTGCCACGAACAATGGACATATCCCGAGCATTGTAAGTGATCCCATCCTCTTGTTTATAAGAAGGATCGTGTTCCTCATCGACAACAATCAAACCTAATTCTTTAAAAGATAAGAATAATGCAGATCGTGCTCCAACAACTGCCAATATTTCGCCTCTTTGCACCTGTTTCCAAATTTTTTGACGCACACTTAAAGAAAGAGCTGAATGCCACTCTGCAGGCTTGACCCCGAAACGCTTTTGAAAACGCTCTAAAATGGCGGAAGTCAAAGAAATTTCTGGCAATAAAATCAACACCTGCTTACCCAAAGACAAAACTTCAGAAACGGCTTCTAAATAAACTTCGGTTTTTCCGGAACCCGTTACTCCACTAATAAGTGAAACCGAAAAACCATCTGCACATATAGGCAAAAGCTGTGCGACAGCTTCCTGTTGATTCTTTTCTAATTTTGGCGAAAAGAATTCTACATTAGGCTTTCCTACAACAGGTGAAGGCAACTCCCAAATCTGTTCAATCACTCCTTGCCTTTTTAATCCATCAATGACGCCGGACGATACCTTTGTAGCACGAAGCAATTCTCTTTTTTGCCATATTTTCCCATCCTTAATCTTGTCCATCACACGAAGACGAGCTGGAGAGTTACGCTGAGGAAAAACGCCAGTAAATTGAATCTTTTCTTCCATTTTTTCTGCTTCTGAAAAGACAGAAACCGCCATACGCGCTATCAATCCTATTGGTGATAATGTGTAATTAGAAACCCAATCGATGAATTGACACATTTTCTGTGAAAGCGGAGAACAGTCACAGACACGCTCAATAAAACGCAATTTTCGCACATCAATCTGATGTTTTGATCTGTTATACCAAACCACACCAAGCACAGAACGTGATTTCAGGGGAACACGCACAATGGATCCAAGTTCAACTTGAATTCCAAACGGAACTGCATAGGAATATGGTCCGGAAACTGATTGCAAGAGCAATACAAAAACACTAGGAACAACTGTCCCTTCTGTGTCGGATTCTATCAAAATTATCGGATTGATTCTCATGTTGATGATACTATCTCTAAAAAAAATAAAAACCAATCTTCAGGCTCTCCTGTTTAATTTGTTTCTATTAGCAAGAACCCATTGGCGGATTTTACAAGATGCATTCTCCCAATCTTCTGTATCTATATATTAGCGACACGAATTTCACAGGAAGCATTCTCCCCTCATCATCTGAATGAATGTGCAAAAATTACATCTTTAAGATTTAAACTAAATCGCTTTGCACCTTGCATATTAGAATATTATGGCATAGAATCGTGCAGTGTAACTTTATATTGACAAAGAGGAATTCCTTACAAAGATTGTCCTATTTTGTCGACTTAGTGATTTCTTTATGTGATTGCATTATTAGAATCTCCTTAATGTGGACTAGTCGATTTCATTTTATATATTTTTTAATAATCCCTGCTTTGTTGCAGTTCTGGAGTGGTGGGTTCTTATTTCCTGCCTCCCTAGCACAGGCGAGTTCATCACCGTCT
>NZ_JACETX010000003.1:42678-69859 GCF_014048425.1 Candidatus Liberibacter sp.
ATAAAAACGCCTTGTAGAGCTAGACGACGCTGTAATGAAGACGAAAACTCATAAAAATTCCTTGGTAACGGTAAAAATACAAATTGACGATTTAAAACAGGAAATTGCAGATATCATTTCCAAATATCGTGTCAAGCTTAACGAGATTCGTGGGAAAATTTCTGAATTAAACGATTCTTCTATATATCTCAAGAATTTAGATGATCCCGTTTACATTAATGAACGTAGGCATCTCATATCAGAAAGAACGCAGATAATAGCTATTTTGCATGAAGCAAACGCTCTCAATGATTTGGCACAAAATATCTCCTCTAACATCATCGAAAAACGCCAAAAAATTCTAGAAAAAGTCCTACTTTACCGCACAAAATTAAATACCACCACTATCCAGCATGAATTCCATATCTTTAAGCAAGAAATAAATTCTCATCTCACAATATTTGCAAACAAAATCCGTGTTATTTTGGAGGAAAATTTCCACAACTTCCTCATCTGCATTGGCATATCTCTTGTCATATCCTATAGCCTCTATCTAGCAAGCAATATGCTATTTCCTATCCTACGAAAAAGGTCAAATGATAGCCCATCTTATGCTGATCGCCTTGTATTTTCATGTCTTTCTACGTTTTTTTCCAGCTTATCCGTTGCAATCTTTTTGTGTTCTTTTCTTATCCTTTTAAAGGGATTTGATCTACTAGAAGAAAATTTCATTTTTATTGCTAAAATCATATTCAATTTCCATTTAATTCTGAAAGCGATACTGTCCATCTTTTCTCCTTTTTCTGCAAAATGGAGACCTATCAATATTTCCAATAAATCCGCAAAACGCATATCGTTGTATCTATTCTTTCTGAGCATTATTGATATTTTTCATCGCCTATTTTTAAATGCTAATTGGGAATTCGATTCTTGCGTTATATTCATTCTTATCTCCGCAATCTTCATCGGGATAATCCTTATCGCTTTATCACTTTTAAAACCTATCTCTACTGAAAATTATGTTTCAAATAAATCTACAAAATACTATAAAATCTTAGCGGGAATTATAGGCATTATACTGATCCTCAGTTCCCTGACAGGGCATATCGGATTAGCAAGATTTCTATCGGAACAGGTTCTTTCCAGCATCACGATACTAATATTAACGTCTATTGGATATTTTGGGGGACAAAGCATTGTCCAAGAAGGCTTCTTTGCTAAAACCTTTGTAGGCAGATTGATTTCTACTCAATTTCAATTAACAGAAAACAAGATCCGTAAAATCGGCATAGCTGTAGGATGGAGCACAAAACTATCAGCGATAGCGATTGGCTTATCCTCTATTCTACAATCCTCGGGATTTAGCCTTGATGATCAGAAAAGCATACTCTACAAATTGCTTGTCACAATTCATATTGGAAATGTTGAAATTTCTCTTCTCAATATTTCTATTGGTGTAGCTGTCTTTTTGCTCGGATTATTTTTTACAAAGCGAATTCAGCTATGGGTAGAGAAAAATATCATACCACCTGATGGGACACTTGATATTGGTATACGCAATTCTATAAAAATGGGAATCGTTTACATTGGCTATTCCATCGCAGCAATTGTAGGAATGATGGTTGTTGGAATAGATCTTTCCAGCTTTGCTCTAGTGGCCTCAGCATTGTCTCTTGGAATTGGTTTTGGTCTCCAAAACATTGTTTCAAATTTTGTTTCTGGTATCATTCTCCTTGTAGGAAGACCTTTTAAAGTCGGAGATTGGATTACGTCTGGATCAGCAGAAGGAATAGTGCGTTACATTTCAGTGCGCGCTACAGAAATAGAAACTTTTCAAAAACAATCCGTAATAGTGCCGAACTCACAACTCATTAATGCTACTCTTGGAAACTGGACCCTTCGAAACAAGATTGGACGCATTGATATATCAATATCAGTTTTAGAGACAGCAGATCCCCAAAGAGTAATAGAAATCATGGAAACAACAGCCGAAGAAATTCCTCTAATTCTTAGAAAACCTCCACCTTCGATTGTTTTTTCCAATATTCAAAATCGAAAACTGATATTCGAATTGCACGCCTATATTCCCGACATACTTTCTGCAACGAAAACACGCAATGAAATACGTTTGTCCTTAATTAAAAATCTTCGAAAAGAAAACTTATTGCCATAAATTATCGCGATACATGATCCACGAATCTCTTCAAAAAAAATATCCAAAATTTCTGCATGAACCACATAAGTACTCTATATTTTTCTTAATGAAAGCAGTACGCAAAACCAAACTGTTAGTCGATATGACATAATAAGGAAATGAGACGTTAAACATGTCAAAATTTCGATACTCGCATCTGTCTCATGAGACCAGCAGACACGAAAGAAAAGTGTCGTATTTTAGGGAAGACGGCAAATAGAGTACGGATTCCAGAAAAATACGGAACAAAGGAATTTATAGAAGCTTACTCTCGTGCCCTTGCTGAATGCGTTATACCAAAATAAGCACGGATAAGAGAGGAAATACTTAAATGGCTCATCAGCCAATACAAGCCAAGTCATCATTTTCAATCAGTAAGTGCTGGCACGAAGAAAGAACGCAATAGCTCTTTTTAAAACACCTCATAAAAGAGTCTGGAGATATTCCTTTCTCTAAGATTACACGCAAACATATACAAAATGCAGCGGATCGTAGAACATATTAACCATTGGTGGCAATGTTTTTGAACACCCTTTCCCTTTCTATGGGCGGATAATAACGGAATTGTTGCCAAAATCCAGTTATCGGTATTCTACATAGCAATACCTTTGCGTCTTTCTTCTTCTGCTCTTTCAATCCTTGGACAAAAGCAATTGAAAGAAATTCATCTCGTGTATTAATCCTCCCCCCCAGCCACAGCAGGACCAGCTCCATCAACGGTCATATCTTCTGCGATTTTTCCTATAAACTAAGGGATATATCCTATATCTCTAGAATCTATTTATTTCAAAATATGGTCACGATAATTCCAACAGAGACAATGTAATCATTAAATATAGCGAGCTAATAATGGAGTTTAATAGAATTAATGTTTTCTCATTTATCTCCCAAATGAGGCGATATTTTACAAACAATCTAAAAAGCGAACTGCTGTTGATTTCCAATAGAAAAACCCACATTACTTCGTCTGAACAGGCATCGCAAATCCAAATAGATAAATTATTATTAAAGGCTAAGTTAAACGTACCGCAAAAAATAAAGATTCCAACTTAAAAAAACCACAATGAATAAAATCTCTCTTTCTGCAAAAGATCCTCCTATAAGGCGATACCACAAGAAGAATTATCTTATAATCTCGGAAAATTCCCAAAAATGATACTTTTGGAAATAAGACATAAAATCTTTAAATATTTACTCTGGAAAGTATAGGTTTATCAATATATAGGAGATCCCTTAACTGATGAGAGCGACCCTGTACCAAACTCGCAATAGAATGCCGTGTTAAAACTTCAAAAAAAGCATTCAATGCTTTTTTTAAAACGGAATTCAAGCCACAACTATCCACCAAAGGACAACTTATATCCCCTTTCTCAAAACATTCAGCCATGTAAAAGGATTCTTCTGTTACTTTAACGACATCCAAAACAGTGATTTGGTCGGCTGAGCGACGAAGCCGTATCCCTCCATTCCTTCCACGTACAGTTTCAATAATACCAGCCTTCGTAAGAGGTTGTAAAATTTTAGACAAAAAAAGTTTCGATACACCATAAGAATCAGAAATCTGAGAAATACGACTAAGACGCCCTTCATTGACAGCACAATACATCAAAATACGTATCCCATAATTAGTCTGCTTAGTTAAACGCACCTTTTTCTCCACTCTTATCCTTATTGAGAATATTCATTTGCAAAAAACGAGTCAATCAATGACACATATCCCCTCCCTAAAAATTGGGAGGGGATATGTGTCATTACTTAAATCAAACATGCAAAAAACAAGGAAAACCAATATACCATCCCAACAATTACCTTGCAGAGATTTCAAAAAGGAAGGGACGATTATTTATCTTCCCTTCCTGCTATACCTTATCAAACAATAACAAAGACTTTATGCAGCAAAAGACTTGGTCTTTTCAGGAACTGCCTTTTGTCCTTCAAGGATTTTTGCCTTTTCCAAAGACGGTACAATCTCAATACGACGCGGTTTCATCTTCTCTGGCACACTACGGAGAAGCTCTAAATGCAAAAGACCATTTTGCAAAGACGCAGATGTAACTTCTACAAAATCAGCAAGCTGAAAACGACGCTCAAAAGCTCTCTTCGCTATACCACGATGAAGGTATTCTACTGTCTCTTTATCTTCTGATTGTTTCTCTCCTTTTATGATCAACATGCTAGAATCAACTTCTATATTAAGATCAGAAGCATCAAATCCAGCAACAGCTAATATTATTCTATAAGCATTATCACCGATACGCTCTATATCATAAGGGGGATAAGAGGAAGCCTGCTCAGGCCTTCCCAAACCATCCAACATAGAAAAAATAGGCTCATACCCAACGGTAGAACTATAAAATGGGGAAAAATTCACACGCATAATGGTCCTCCTTTTATGAAGCAACTTTTTAAATCAATCCACCTCATAAAAATTCCCAGAGGCGGAGACTGAAGATCCTTTAAGGCATCCACAACAGTTACATAGTAAAGGACTTTGAAATTTTCAAGGGATTATAATAACCTCTTCGCACAAAAATTATCACAAAAAATCAACGCCTATCTCTGGGAAACCTGCTCTTTCTTAAACACCATAGAAATTCCAATGTTAGTACTCAACTTACTGCAAAATCATCTAAAAATGTTTTTCTTCCGAGACAATATCTTCTATTTTGAGATGTTTTGCTATCAAAAAGCATAACTTATGTGCCACCTCTTTCTTCAGTAATTTTGGCCATTTTTCTATACCTTCAGGAGAAACAATACTCACTTGATTGTACTCTTCTCCTATAAATCCTGTTTTTGGCAAAACAGAATTAGCGACAATAAAATTTGCTCCCTTGTGAGATAACTTTTCCTGTGCATTTTCTTCAAGATGTTGGGTCTCTGCAGCAAATCCCACCACGACAGATGGACGACATTTGTGATGTCCTATTGACTTCAATATGTCGGGATTTTCTATAAGATTTAATCTCAGGATCCCGTCACTATTTCGCCGTTTAATTTTTGTTTTTGCTATTTCTGGCAATCTCCAATCTGAAACTGCAGATACCATGACAGCGATATCTACAGGTAGCGTTGTTAATACCTCTCGAAACATCTCCTCCGTTCTTTCAATACGAATAGTCTTAACATTCGGAGGATCTGCAAGCGATACAGGACCCGAAATAAGCGTAACGTCTGCCCCAAAATGTGCTAAGGATTCAGCAATAGCGTGTCCCTGACGCCCTGTAGAACGATTGGTAATATACCGCACAGGATCCAACGGTTCATACGTCGGACCGGAAGTAACTACAGCCCTCTTCCCTGTCAAAAATAGATTTTCTTCTCTGCCTAATAACCGTGTTATACAAGCGATAATATCAAGGGGTTCGGACATTCGTCCCAAGCCTATTTCATCATTTTCAGCCATAGCACCTTCCTCAGGCCCAACAAAAAAAATCCCATCTCTTCGCAGGATATCAACATTGCGTTGCGTCGCCGGGTTAAACCACATCGTAGGATTCATCGCTGGCGCGAGGAGAACGGGACGATCTTGTTTTGACAATATAATGGCAGATGCGAGATCGTATGCCATCCCATGTGCTATGCGAGCAATAAAATTAGCAGATGCAGGTGCCACCACCAAAAGGTCACAATCTCTTGCTAATTGAATATGATTTGTATTACTCCCAGGCTCGCACGAAAATAGCTTTGCATACACATGGCTATTCGATATAGCATTCACAAGCATAGGCGTTATAAACTTTTGTGCAGAACTCGTCAGGACAGGAATAACCACAACACCACGTTCGCACATCCGCCGAATGAGATCCAGACACTTATAGACAGCAATGCTCCCCGACATAATCAGGACTATGCGCTTTCCAACAAGGCTCATGACCAATACCTACCTATATTTATCATAAACCAGAAACAACATAAATGAGAGCAAAAACAGCAGTCCACAAAGCCACTCTTTCCAAAAATCTGCCCGTATTTTTAGGAGATTCTCTTTTTAAACAATCAAGAAAATCTTCTCTTTCTGAAACCTCTATAAATGCCTTGGCAACTTTTTCTACTGGCACGGCGAGATTAGGAGCAGCTTGCACAAACCTCATAGCCGTTTTGATCCCGTCCCGCAAATCATACATTTGGCTTTTTGGTCCAACATGATTACGGAGCCAATCTGCCACAACGGGCTCAGATGTCACCCACATATTGAATTCTGGATCAAGCATGCGTGCAACTCCTTCTACAACAACCATGGTTTTTTGAAGCATAATCAACTCAGGACGCGCCATCATATCGAAAAGCTCTGTTATCTCAAAAAGCATTGTTAGCAATTTCCCCATGGAAATTGCTTCTGACGATTGCCCATGGATTGGTTCACCTATAGCCCTTATTGCCTGCGCAAAAGAAGCTGGGCTGTGATGAGGAGGAATATAACCCGCCTCAAAGTGAATATCCGCAACATGCTGATAATTTCGTGAAATAAAACCATATATTATTTCAGCAAGAAAACGTCGTTCCCTTTTACCTAATCTTCCCGTGATACCCATGTCTACTGCTACAATAGATCCTTTTGAATCAACGAAAAGATTTCCCGGATGCATGTCAGCATGGAAAAAACCATCTCTCAATGTATGCAATAAAAACGACTGAACAAGCGAGACAGACAAATGTTTCAAATCATTTCCAGCAGCACGCAACTGTTCCACATCGGATATTCTTATACCATCTATCCACTCCATAGTAATGACATCACGACCTGTCCGGTTCCAATCAATTGTTGGAACTCGAAAACCTTTGTCTTTTGCTGTATTTTCAGCAAGCTCCGAGAAAGCCGCTGCTTCAAGTCGCAAATCCATTTCCATTTTTGTAACATGTTCCAAAGTGTTTGTTACATCCAACAAACGCAATCTGCGCATAGAAGGGACAAATCTTCCTTGTATACGCGCAACAAGATACATAGTCTGAATATCTTGAGAAAACCGTTTCCGTATACCGGGTCTAATAATTTTTACAGCGACTTTGCGACGTCCCTTTGCGTCTTCAACAAACGCCGGATGCACCTGAGCAAGAGAAGCCGCTGCGATCGGATCATCAAAATGGCAATACAGCTCCTCAACCGGACGCCCAAGAACAGACGATACAGAGAGCTTTGCGATATCTGTAGGGAAAAAATCCATCCTATCCTGCAATAAAGAAAGGTCCTCGGAGAATCTTTTCCCAACTATATCCGGTCTCGTTGCTAAAAACTGCCCCATTTTGACGTATGATGGACCAAGTCGCCCCAAAGCACGTGCTAAACGATCACTTCTTTGAAAATTTCTCGCCTTCCGTTTCATCAATGGAAACGTAACTTTTCTTATGAAGACAACTGCTAGAGGCAAGCGATCAGGAGGCAACGATGCTAAAATACCTTCTCGCACTAAAACCCAACTTATCCGTAAAAGATCATAATATCCTCTAAAAAAAATACCCATTATTTCCTCAGAACTTCCATCCAGAATGAAGGGCTACAATACCACCAGTATAGTTTGTAAATGAAACATTAGAAAAATTTGCATCGGAGATTATCGTAGAAAAATCCTCTTGCTTAGGAAATCTCCGGATAGACTCAACCAGGTATTGATAAGGTTCATCATCCCCTGCAACCCATTTCCCTATTTGTGGAATTATTTTAAATGACCAAATATCATATATTTTTCTCAGAACGGGCTCTTCTACAGCTGAAAATTCTAATATGAGTAATTTTCCTCCATACTTAAGAACACGGTAGATCTCTTGAAGAACCGTTTTTATACGTGGCATATTGCGAATACCAAAGGCCAATGTACATGCATCAAAGCTATTGGAACTAAAAGGGAGTTTTTCAGCATCTGCTTCAACAAAAGCAATATTATCCTGAAGTCGCTCATTAAGAGCTCGCTCTTTTCCTATAGAAAGCATGGCATTGCTAATATCTGCTACAACTATTCGAGCTTTTCGATCCGAAGCTTCTGTAATACGAAAAGCAATATCACCCGTACCACCTGCCACATCCAGAACACAATACTCTGTAGACTTTCGGGGATTAAGAGATGTTACCATTGCATCCTTCCAAACCCTATGCAATCCAAAAGACATAAAATCGTTCATAGTATCATACCGGAAAGCAACTTTCGAAAAGACACTATTCACTAGATCTTGCTTGATATCAGCTGAAACTTCACGAAATCCATAAGAAGTCTCCATTTGCTTATCCGCATTAAAACGGTCTTCAACCATGTCTATTGACTCCTTACCGAATTTCTAAATATCAATGTACAAAACACAGATCATCGATATATTTTCAAAAAGAAAATTTTCCTTATAGTGATCGTATTTCTTACAATCTAATATATAAAACCTTCTTAACATCGCACTTACGATCACCTAAACTATACTTTTCAGCAGATGATTGCCAGAACCAAGAGATTGTATACGAAAATCTCAACCTTTCATACCCAAAGATTCCCGAACTTTATGAGGAGAAAATCCGATAAAACAGCTTTTATAAAAACATTTAAAAAGGATCGACAAATGCCTGAATTACCAGAAGTAGAAACAATCCGGCGTAATCTTATGCCCGTCATGAAAGACATGTCCTTAACAAAAATACACCTACATCGCACAAATTTACGTTTTGACTTCCCCCCTCATTTTTCTTCTTCGGTTGAAGGGAAAAAAATCACAAATATTTCTCGACGTGCGAAATATTTGCTTATTGAACTCGAAGGAAATCTTTCAATAATCGCTCATTTAGGCATGTCTGGTTCTTTCATAATTGAAAACCATACAGCAATTCCTCCTTCCATAAAACGAATCAAAAATCCACGCCATGATCATGTAACAATCTACCTTGAAAACAAAATCCAAAAATACCGCGTCATCTATAATGATCCTCGTCGCTTTGGATTCATGACTTTAGTGAAAACGAATTTAATAAACGAATACCCTGCCTTTATGAGACTAGGGCCAGAGCCAATAGAAAGTGCATTTAACGAAATATATTTAGCGCATCATTTTTATAAACGAAAAGGCACTCTAAAGAATGCACTGCTCAACCAAAAAATAGTAGCTGGTCTTGGAAATATTTATGCCTGTGAAGCACTATGGCGTGCTGGTCTATCTCCGATGAGAAAAACAGGAAGCTTAGTAAAAGAAAACGGCTTACCAAATTCAAAACTTCCTATACTCATTCGGGCAATCCGATCTGTCCTTGTCGACGCAATCAATGCTGGAGGATCATCCTTGCGTGATTATGTCCATATAGATGGTTCAACAGGCTATTTTCAACATTCATTTTCCGTCTATGGACGAACAGGGAAAGCATGTCCATCATATTGCGGCAATATTATACGTCGCATTGTACAGGCAGGACGATCCACTTTTTACTGCGGACATTGTCAAAAATGACTTTTGCTATCAAAAAAGGCATAGAAAGACATACAAAATAACACCGCAAGGCATGAAATCCAACTGAACGTCATATACTCAAGGCTGGCATACCAACGAATCAAATTAAAATATGTAATAAGAAAAATGATCAAAGACGACGATAAAAGTGGAGTAGTGATCTCAAAGAGTGGCAGTGCCTACCATGGATCAGGGGCTTCGTGCTTATAATGCTAAGGGTTTATAACCTTATGTCCTTTGGTCTCATTATTATTGGTGCCATGATATTTTTGATGAATATCCTTGCCATTATATCCAATTCATCACTAAATTTCTACAGAGCGTAACAACTCTGGAATGATCCATGATCATAACAACTCTTAATTGTATTCTGTCATGCATTGCCCGATCACATCAACATAAAAAACGCCTTCTTTAGAATCGTCTGTTCTTAAAAATGGCGTTATGTCGACAAGATTTTAGTTTCACGTTATATAGCTCTCCTTTGCGTTAGGTGGTTATGTTGGTGCCTTGGGGAATATGCTTATAATACACTCATCCAATACCTAGGTTTTATAATATTGACGATAATGTATTCTGTGGTTATCATGGATACGATGTTCTCTGAAATGAGAAGTACATCAGGTTTTTAATTTATTGTTTTACTTAGCACTCAAGGAAAAGAGATAAAGAAAATTGTTTCTCTATTCTGGTGCTTTTTGCTCCTTCGGGTGCGATTCTCTTGACGAAAGGCACTGAATGGCTAATACGGAATCTTCAAAGAAAATGGTTCGCAAGATTGCTCGTCGCACCTTGATCAATAAAAGTCGACGCTCTTCTGTTCGATCTTTTACACGTCGTGCAAATGAAGCAATCTCTTCTGGTAATGTTGAGGAAGCTACAGAAGCTTTCAGGGTAGCACAGTCCCTTATGCAACGCGCTAAAAGCAAGGGAGTCTACCATAAAAACACAGTCTCTCGCAAAGTTTCTCGCTTATCAAAGCATCTGAAGAATATGGCTGTTTCTTCTTAGGATTTTTTCTCAAGATCCTTCTAGTAAAACCGACAAAAGGAACCACTAAGAGAAATTCTTGGCGGTTCCTTTTTCGACTTGAAGATATTGCCCTCTGACATTTTTGAGAAGAAATCATTACCCTTTTCGTCAAAAAAGCGTTTCGTAATTTCTGGAGAAATTTTCCCGTTTTCTCCTTTTGGACTGAGTCGGAGACTTTGCTTTTTATATCAGCTCTGAAGTCAATTTATAATGACAAAATACGGCTAAGTATTATCACATAAGATTCTTATCTTTTTTATTTTAATAAACATAAATTTTATTTTTGAGCTCCTTAAAGACTCACATTCTTCGAATCCTATTGATTCAAAAGAGATTCTTTCTTAAGCACACAAAATCGTAAGATCTCTTCTCAAAAGTCAATCCCTTAAAGTGCTCTTATCTCAAAAAATCTTCATTGATCTTATCAGCATATCCTGCCTAAATAGAATCGTAGCGTAATAAATCTAAAAGAGTTTTTAAGCTTTCCAAAAAGTAGGAAAGAAAGAAAATTTGCGTTTACCGATTCTTTTTATGGATTTGTAGAAAGAATTGTAAAAAAACCAATAGGGGTAAAAAATAAAATTGAGTACTTTCTTCGACTAGGCACGAGGCGTCTTGTATAGACACTCAAAGTTGTGATGTAAGATATAAAACCAACACTTCAGGTTATCGTTTTAAATCAGTGATTGTGAAAGGCGAAGAGATGGGATCCGGAGGAATATCCGCTTGTATACAAGAAGGCAATTCTGCAGTCAGAAGCGCCTCAAATATCAATACGAATACCGAATGTTTTGAAAAAGAATGTGAGTCGCTATTTCAGCAGGTGGCTTTACGCTTGAAAGATCACGTTGGACCTGATGTATATGCTAGCTGGTTCCAGAGACTTAAGTTCCGATCAGTATATCACAATATAATATACTTATCTGTTCCAACTAATTTTTTAAAAGCTTGGATTAAAAATCGCTATCTTGACACCATTACGAAGCTTTTTCAGGAAGAAAGCAATCGTATCTTGAACGTTGAGATCATTGTAAGATCTGCGGCATTAGTTCCCTCTAAGCCATCACCAATCGCCCCCATCACTCCTCCGTCTACCACAAAACCATCCCTAATTAATACGGGCAAAACATCTTCTGTAAAAGATAACCAGATGGCTAACCCATTGTTTGGATCTCCTCTTGATAGTCGGTTTACATTTTCTACCTTTATAGGCAGCGCTTCTAATCGTGTAGCGCTTGCTGCAGCTCAAACCATTTCAGAGGTAAATTCCAGTGGTTATACGGTTCGCTTTAATCCTCTTTTCATTCATGCTTCTGTTGGACTTGGAAAAACACATCTTCTACAAGCTGTCGCAAATTCTGCAATTGAAAAAAAACACAATCTGCAAGTGGCCTACTTAACCGCTGAGTATTTCATGTGGCGATTTGCTACTGCCATACGCGACAACTATGCACTTAACCTCAAGGATAACCTTCGTAATATTGATTTGCTTTTAATCGATGACATGCAATTTTTACAAGGAAAACTGATCCAGCATGAATTTTGTCACTTACTAAATTCTTTACTAGATAGCGCTAAACAAGTTGTTGTAGCGGCTGATCGTGCCCCTTCTGAATTGGAATCACTGGATCCAAGGATTCGCTCTCGTCTCCAGGGAGGGGTTACCGTAACGTTAGGTTCTCATGACTATGCGATGCGCCTTGCCATTCTCAAAAATAGACTTGAAATAACTCAAAAAGAAGATCCTAAATTTTGTATCCCCGAGGAGATCCTTGTGCACGTAGCACAAACTGTGACGACAAGTGGACGTGAATTAGATGGAGCATTCAATCAGCTTGTTTTTCGCCATTCCTTTGAACCAGTTCTCACTGTTGAAATTGTTGACGAATTACTGTCACATCTCGTCAACACTGGGGAAACCAAAAAGATGCGAATCGAAGATATACAGCGCATGGTATCAAAACACTATAATATCTCGCGCCATGATCTTTTGTCTAATCGTCGCACCCGTGCCATCGTGCGACCTCGCCAGGTTGCCATGTATCTTTCAAAAATTATGACACCGCGTTCTTTTCCAGAAATTGGTCGCCGTTTTGGAGATAGAGATCACACAACTGTCCTACATGCTGTTCGAAAGGTAGAAAAACTTCTAGAAAGCGATACAATTCTCAAAAAAGAAATTGAATTATTGAAAAGATTAATTTCGGAATAAATTCTTTTGGTCTTCTACCAATAAAATAAAACAATACTTCTTGAAAGATTATGAATAAATTTTCTTTTTCGCAATCTTTTTACCCTAGCACCTTGCTAAACCTACTCAAGAAGTTTTTGTTTTTTATTTTCTTCTTTGTATGGAATACAATTGTGGGTCTATATGCTCTCTTGAAGAAAAAAGGTTTCTCTTCCATAGTTACAGAGATTAAAAAGCTTGTTGCTGAAAGCAGAAAACCGGGATTTAGGATATCTTTTTGAGATCATTTACGGAATATGTTATCTTTTTCAATTAAGCTCAGGAACTATCAAATCGACATGAATTAGGGGGATGATCAAAAATTAGCCTTTGTTTATGTGCAAATACATTCTGTGCAACGTTTAAATAGCCCAACATCTCGATCTTTCAAGGCTTCATCAGCAACAGAGCGATCATAACTTTTGAAAGGTCTAAAATCCTTTTTACCTTTAGTGAAGTCGTCAAGAGTTCAACCTTATATTGCTAGGCGAGAAAGTAATTTATAGTTGCATCTTTTGTTTTTGATGGGAGGAGAACCCAACGCCGACTTTTATAGAAATCAGTGGCAACATATTTTTCCTCCCCTTGAATCACAGTGAGAAGATCACATATTGAGGATAGCATCCAACAACATTCCTCATTTAGAAAGTGATATCCTGATCCATCTTAATAAGAATAAAAAAGATAAAATCCGTATTTTCGCAGGAAAACAACGATATAACGAATTGGAAATGCTCGTTACCACCGTTTTATACACATATAAATTCTCAATTCCAAGAGAAATCGGGGGAGACAAGAAGAAGTTCTCCAATCACATTTTAAGATTGCGCCTAAAAGGAAATGGATTTTATGCAGAAAGCTCGGTAACTATTGCATCAAGGATCATCATTCCCGATGAAGTACACCTTAACCTTGAAGAGCCAATGCGCTCAATGAGCCCTTTTTCCTGAAGAGTTTTTTCACACTGCACATCCAAACTGCGTCCAGACAACTTTTCCCAATGATTGACGTCTATCCCTTCTTTCAACCTCATACCCATCATCAAAAATTCATCAGCTTTTTGTTCAGAACTGAGAATTTCTTTTTCAATAATGGCATTTCCATTTTTTTCTACCATATTTAACCAATTTTCAGGATGTTTCTCTACAGCAATTGCCATCCGATGAGAATCTACATCTATACGACCATGCGCTCCTGGACCTATTCCGACATAATTACCATATCGCCAGTAGGTAAGATTGTGAAAACTTTCAAAGCCAGGACGAGCATAATTAGATATCTCGTAAGAATAGAATCCATGTGCATTCATGATAGTTTGAGTCAACGTATAAAGATCCGCTGCAAGATTTTCATCAGGAAGCTCTAGAACTCCCTTTTGATGCAATTTATAGAACATCGTCCCTTGTTCAATCGTTAATTGATAAAGGGAAAGGTGATCTGTCGCATAAGAAAGTGCTTTGTTTAGCTCGGAATCCCATTCATCAATACTTTGTCCTGGACGGGCGTATATAAGATCAAAAGACATGCGTGGAAAGATATCCCTCGCTAAATTTATGGCCTCTATAGCTTCCGAAGCATCATGTGTACGTCCCAGAAATCGTAATGCCCTATCTTCAAGAGATTGTATGCCAAGAGAGACACGATTAACCCCCGCTTTCCTGTAACCAAGAAAACGATCCGCTTCTGTACTCGACGGATTGGCTTCAATGGTAATTTCAGTATCTGATGGTAAATTCCAATTTTTTCCAATACCTTCAAGGATAATAGAAATATTTCTGGGAGATACAAGCGAAGGAGTCCCCCCTCCGAAAAAAATACTGGTAACCGTTCTAGAGCCACTCAATTCCCTCATCCATGCCATCTCTGTCAAAAGGGCGCGTACGAAACGATCCTGGTCAATGACTTGACGACGCACATGACTATTAAAGTCGCAATAAGGACACTTCTTAATACAAAATGGCCAATGAATATAAATCCCTAAACTAGAGGGATTTTGTGCAAACAAATCGGATGAAAAAGATTCCTTCATGTATTCTCTATACACAAACAATTGTCAAAAAAACACTTAAACGCACGGGCTCTATGGGACAAAGGATCACTACCATTAGGATCAAAGAAATTCTTCTCGTGTTCTGTCATCTCTCCGAAAGTGCGATTGCAACCTTTTGGCTGAAAAATAGGGTCATATCCAAAACCTAATGTTCCACGCGGAGGAAAAACAATTGTTCCTTCCACTCTTCCAAAAAAATTTTCCACATGTCCATCTGGCCAAGCAATACACAAAACAGATATAAAACATGCGGAACGCAACGAAGGATCCTCTATAGACTTTACGGCAAGAGCATCTTCAATCTTTTGCATCGCCATATGAAAATCACGTTTCCCCGCAATAGTCTCAGCCCATCTAGCACTATGCACTCCTGGTTTTCCATCAAGCGCATCAACCATAAGACCGGAATCATCAGAAAGCGCTGGAATTCCCGTCATCTTAGCTGCACTTAAGGCCTTAATGATTGCATTTTCCTCAAAAGTCTCTCCTGTTTCTTCTGGAACAATGAGACTCAACTCAATAGAAGATTTCGGCAACAATCTCAACGGCAAAACAAAACCACGAATCTCATTGATCTTATCTTCATTATGACTCGCAATAACAATATCTCTCTGACTGAGTCTACGCATTAAATACGGATCCAGATATCACTTTCTTTTGCAAAGCTATCAAATCGGCAATTCTCTCTCTCGCCAAAGTCATCATAGAATAAAATCTTTCCTGGGAAAAGGAGGCGCCTTCCGCGGTTGCTTGAACTTCAACAATATCACCTGAACCAGCCATAACAAAATTAGCATCGACATCAATTTTCGAATCTTCCTCGTAATCAAGATCTACTAATGGCTGATCAGATGATATACCGCACGAAACCGCTGCTACATGATCCTTAAGGATATGCGATAATTTAATCTTACTGTTACAAGATTCCATATGTTGTATACAATCATGCAAAGCAATCCAAGCTCCAGTTATCGCTGCAGTACGTGTACCTCCATCAGCTTGAATAACATCACAGTCTATAATAATCTGACGTTCTCCCAGCGCGGCAAGATTTACAACTGCGCGCAATGATCGCCCTATAAGACGTTGAATCTCTTGCGTGCGCCCTCCTTGCTTTCCACCAACGGCTTCGCGTCTAACACGATCTCCTGTAGAACGAGGCAACATCCCATATTCTGCAGTTATCCATCCATGTCCTGTATTGCGTATCCACGCCGGCACCCTATCCTCAAGTGTAGCGGTAGTCAGCAAGTGAGTGTCACCAAATTTCACCAAACAAGACCCTTCAGCATGCTTAGAAAACCGCCGTATAAACGATATTTCTCGCATCTGATCTGTTCTTCTATCCAACAAACGCATAGTATTCCCCCCAAGAATTTCAGATATTGTATCATATTTTTAATAAAAAACATAAAAAAAACCACAAATCCCAAAATAAGCCCATTAAAATAGTATTTTCTTGTCTTTTAAATGCAAATTCATTATCCTTAAGCAGCGTTATAAGAAGGGTTATGAAATAATATGGAAACGTTACAATCTGATTCTCCTTTTTCGCTTGAAGAACGTGATCGAGAAATTTTTTGTAGAATAGTTGAGACATATTTAAAGACCGGCGAACCTTTAGGTTCGCGCAATCTTTCTCGTTTGTTGTCAACATCACTCTCTCCAGCTTCTATACGGGATGTAATGAGCGACTTAGAGCGTCTGCGCTTAATCTATGCTCCTCATGTCAGCGCTGGGCGATTGCCAACACAGCTTGGACTCCGTTTCTTCGTAGATACATTCATGCAGACACGAGAATTATCTCAAGTAGAGCGCGTGGAAATTGAAAATAAAGTCATAAATACAGATTCTAGCAAACCGCTCGAAGAAGTTATGCATGAAGTCGGCAAATTACTTTCAGAAATTTCACACGGAGCTGGATTGGTCTCTACTACCAAAAGGGATCTAATCCTTAAACATGTGGATTTCGTTCGACTTGATGCCACGAAGGCACTCGCAGTGCTTGTTGGTGAAGGAAATCAAATAGAAAATCGTATCATCAACCTCCCTTCTGGCATCACGTCTTCCCAATTAATTGAAACCGCAAATTTTTTGAATGCGCAAATAGTTGGAAAAACATTTGCATCATTTCGCAGGAGACTTGAAAAACTAAAAAATGAAGTACGTCGCGAGCTTGACGCCCTTTCTCATGATTTAGTAGAACGCGGACTTGCTGTTTGGTCTGAAGAGAAAAGTGACAAAGAGAAACCATCTCGCTTGATCGTACACGGACGTTCGAATCTCCTGAAAGGCGCAGGAGAATCTGATCTAGATCGCATACGTCTTCTTTTTGATGATTTGGAAAAAAAGGATCTCCTTATAGAGATGCTTGATCTTGCCGAAAATGGTTCTGGAGTGCGAATTTTTATCGGATCTGAAAATAAACTCTTCTCACTATCTGGATCATCTTTAGTGATTGCGGCATACCACAATGAGAAAGATAGCATCCTCGGTGCCGTTGGAGTTATCGGCCCAACTAGGCTTAATTATGCTCGCATCGTACCAATAGTAGATTACACCGCTCAACTTATGTCCAGAATGACACATATAGAAACTTAGTAATAGAGAAGTTTTTTTTAAATCATTTATTAAAATAGTTTGGCTCTAAAATTTTGATGCACCCTTATACCTCCTGCAAAGTCATGGTATAATTCTGGTTTGTTCTTCAGAGTTTTCCTAATCGAAAAAAGATATATTAAAAACGTCTATATCTTTGAGAAACTCTATGAATGCTGCTGAAAAATGCGATAACAACCTCTCTCCTTTTTCAGCAGTCGCAGCCATAGCATTACCAACGACTCCTTTTGGATTGAGATCTTTCATCATCCAACCAAAGTTATGTGATCCATACGCACGCAAATGTGTAAATTTTTGCAAAAATTCAGATTGTCGTGAAGAAAAATTTTCAGCTAAATCCATTTTTACCATATGAGGAACCAAAGCAAGCATTACACTTGTTTCTATTTCTCCTCCATGTATACCAATTGCCTGTTCTTCAAATGATATGATATCATCTGGCGTTCCAAACCTTGTCCAATGTGTCGATACTGCCAACATCGAAAAACGCATACGTGACTCCGTAGTAACAATAGATATAAGCGGTGAATTGCCACCATGCGCATTTAATATCACAAATTTACGTATTCCAAGATCTCGAATTCGACTTACAATAGATAACCAACGCTCTATAGCTTCTCTGTAAGATAGAGTCCTGGTCCCACAAGCATGCATATGCTCAACCGAATAACCAATAGGCTCTACCGGCATAAATGTAACAGGCAGTGTAGGAGGAAGTATGCGAGAAACACGCTCTACTAGACCAGAGGCAATGATAGCATCAGTATCCAGCGGTAAGTGCGGACCATGTTGTTCGTATGCCCCTAAAGGCAACACGACTATCCAATCTCTCCGTTCTACGGGATTGATAGAAAGAGGATTGTCTTCAAATCTAATCAAAGGATGCATAATCTACGTTCGTAAACACTTTCTTGCATTTAAACAATACCCATTGCTAATAGAAAATATTTTCCAAAATTTCATATTCCCGCTATCCAATTGTTTTCTATGGAACATAATTCTTCAGTATTCCTTTGGAAGTCTCATAAAGAAATTCACCTTTTATGCCTTGAAAATATAACTTCCTTTTTCATAGATCTAATACTAACGGTCATGGTGGCTGCCAGAGGATCTAAATCGGACGTCAATAAAAAAACCAATTTCCCGCAAATTACAGGATGCCAATCAAATCAATTGCGAAAATTTCTTCTCCAAAATGGTGAAGTTGAAGCGATTTTCTCTCTTATCACATTACTCTTTCATCTACAAAAAATACGAGAAAAATGACAGGCACTCTGCTCATTTCCATTATCCCTTCTTTAAATCCCAATTCTATATCAGCAGACGACATACCACAGTCAACTTCTTTTAGATGTATTGAAATATCAAGCTCTGCATTGACCCTAGCAATTACAGTGCTAAGATTAGAAAAATTGGTGTTTTCGCCTAGTTGGATCACTCCTTGTAATGGATTAAGGTGTAAAAACCCGTCTAATGCCAAAACATTAATGGCATCACGTGTCCATTTTTCCAAAACCATTATTGAAAAAAAGGAAATCCCATATGCGCCTAGGTGGACAGATCACAGCGGCTATTGAAATTCTCAACCATATTGATCTTTATAAACAACCCGTGGCAAATGCTTTAAAAGATTGGGGAATATCAAACCGTTTTGCTGGTTCTACAGATCGTGCCATTATTGGTAATATTGTTTACGACGTCCTACGAAAATATCTTTCCAGTGCCTATATAACAGATCATGATAATCCTGATGCTCTAGTTTATGCAATCATTATAAAGGAGTGGAATATCCCACTTGAGGAGCTCATCGTCTTATTGAAAGACGATCGTTTTGCAACTCCCATCCCAAAAGAATCAATACTTTCATCATTAAATTCCCGAAAATTAGAAGATGCCCCCTTTCATGTTCAAGCAAATATTCCGAAATGGCTACTACCTTCAATTCAATCAAATTTCAAATCAAATTGGCTTATCGAAATACAAGCTCTCTCTGAACGCGCACCTTTAGATTTACGTACCAATACCCTGAAAGTTAGTCGTCAAAAATTATTCCAAAATCTTCAATGCCATGGCGTACAATATTCCACAATATCTCAATTCGGACTTCGCATACCTGCAACAAACAAGACATCACGTTTACCTCATATCACAAATGGAATTTTCTTCCAGCGCGGTTGGTTTGAAGTACAAGATCAAGGCTCACAAATCGTTGCAGAACTATCAGCTATCAAAAGCGGCTCGCAAATTTTGGATTTTTGCGCTGGTAGCGGGGGAAAAACATTGGCATTATCAATGTTATTAAATAACAAAGGACAAATTCATGTCTGGGATAGAATCAAGAATCGAATAACGCCGATTGTTGAACGCATCAAACGTGCGGGGATACGTAACGTTCAAATACACAGTGCATTATCATCTTTGCTCAAACGACAAGAACATTTTACAACCGTTTTGGTTGACGCTCCCTGTTCTGGAAGCGGAACTTGGAGAAGAAGACCTGACACAAAATGGCAATTATCAATAAAAGATCTTGCAAAGATAACCATAGAGCAAGCAAAAATTATAAATGACGCATCAAAATTCGTACGACCAGGCGGTTATCTTATTTATGTTACTTGCTCTATCCTACCTGAAGAAAATATCCAGCAAATACATCAGTTTTTGACCCGCAATGCTCATTTTTACATCGATTCTGTGGTTGAAGATTGGAATACATTGTATGGACATACAAAATATCAACCAATTTTTATCGAAAATGGATGTTGCAGCCTTACACCAGCCTCAACAGATACAGATGGTTTTTTCCTCTGCAGATTGAAGCGTCATATCTAAATAAAATATTTTCATCCTGAATCACATAATTAACCAACAACTAACTCATTAACTAGCGCAGTATCTCTCATCTGAAAATTCACTCCACAATAAGGATGATATACCTCATGCTACAATTTTTCATTTCTTCCATAGCGATACAGTAGAGGGATAACCGTTATGACAAAAAATATAAAATTCCTATAGGAGATCATTTCAAAAATAACCAAAATCACAAATATGACTAGACTGAAATCTAAACATAAAATTTGACATATATCTGTATTTACACAATAACCGTGCCATAATTTTGATAATTTTATATTAGATTTCTAGTGGAGAAAATAATGAAAAGAAAATTATTTACGCAATTTTTTACAAGTTTTTTTATATCTCTAACCCTTTTACCCAGTATTTCTATCTCCTCGGAAGAAGTCAATCCTGTTGATGTATTGCGACATTATGTCGTTGTTGCTCATGCAAAATACGAAGATGCCCTTTCTAATGCTCAAGAGCTTGATCAAGCTATTAACAATCTTATTGCTTTTCCTAGTGCAAAAAGCCTCAATGAGGCACGCCTTAAATGGATTAAAGCGCGCATTCCATACCAACAATCTGAAGTTTATCTTTTTGGAAATCTTGTCATCAATATCTGGAAAGATAAGATTAATGCATGGCCACTTGACGAAGGTCTTCTAGATTATGTTGATAGTTCATATGGGAAAAAACACGAGGACAATCCTTTATACGCCAGCAATATCATAGCGAACTCCAAAATTTTCATAAACGGAAAAGAAATTGATGCCTCCTCTATTTCCACTGCATTGCTCCGCAGATTGCATGAAGCGGGTGAAACAAAAACCAATGTTAGCACTGGCTATCACGCCATAGAATTCCTCCTTTGGGGACAGGATCTCAATACAAGCATCCGCGGGGCAGGAAATAGACCCTATACCGACTATGATGTAAATCATTGCACAGGCGGGAATTGTAGAAGACGTTCAGCCTATCTTAAAACCGCCTCGCAGCTTTTGATACATGATCTAGAAGAAATAGTAAAAGCCTGGAGTCCCGATGGTGAAGCGACTAAAACTATTATGCAAAATACACAATCAGGGTTAAATGCGATAATCGCTGGAATAAGATCTTTTTCTTACGCTGAACTAGCAGGCGAACGCATGAACCTTGGACTCATACTACATGACCCCGAGCAAGAAATCGATTGTTTCTCGGACAATACACATGCATCGCATTTAAATAATATTATTGGAATCATATCTGCTTATACAGGCGAATATACTCGGAATCAGGGAGAAAATATCCATGGCCCATCACTGTCAGACCTCGTAAGGCAAAAGAGCAAAGAACTTGACACAGAAATTAAGATCAAGTTGTTTAATACGCTAAAAGATGCTCAAATTCTAGCAGAACGTGCTGAACACGTTGAATCCTATGATCAAATGATCAGTAAAAACAATATTGAAGGGAATAAGATGGTGCAAAAAATTATCAATGATCTTATTGATCAGGAAGAATCTTTCAAGAAAATGAGAACAATCCTAGATCTGGAAAATATTAGCTAGTTCTAAGCAAATACTTTGGAAAATCTACAGGAAAAACAAAAATCTGAGATTAGTTCTTTGGGGATGTATAATCCCCTTCTGTCCGGACAATCTCAGATTCCATTATCAATAAAAAACACAGAAGCCCATTCCCTATCTTCTGAAAAGTATGGCACTGGCTACTATTTACTGGCAATGATTCATCCATCTCTTCTTGGACTTGATCAAAACCTTTGAAGAACTGAGCTTAAAATCCTGCCGATGTTCTTCTGAAGTGTAGATTATCGTTTATGGAAATTGCACCATATATTATAAAATCTCACCTCCATCACAAAATTTTTCTTGCAAACTTCGATAATTATTAATTTTTCTATTGCTTCTAAACGTTATTTAGGGAATATAAATAGAGTATTTCCCCTCCTTTCTTTTTCCAAAACGAATTTCTCGTTTTCAAAGCATCAGGGTTCTAGCGGGCGTAGCTCAGGGGTAGAGCACAACCTTGCCAAGGTTGGGGTCGAGGGTTCGAATCCCTTCGCCCGCTCCATTTATTTTGGGAATAGTATTCCTCTTTCCTTCGGATTTGAGGATCATGTTTTAAGAGAGAGAAGAGGTTATTCTCCCACCAGACTCACTTTAGATGCTGCACGAATCTAGTAATACTAGCACAAAATATCATATATTAGAAAACAACCTTAATAATACCGGGTAGAAATTACATCAGACATTATGAAATAACCAGCATATCCTCCACTCCATGCAAATGCTTTTATATCACCGTCGAGAAAATTGAAAAACTGTGTTATCTATTAAGATAAAATAGCAAAAAAGAATCCTATAACCTATATACTGTTACAATCAGTCTTCTCTTAGAAACCTTGTTTTCGTTAACTGATGTATTGGCGATTGATTTATTGCTTTAAAAATCAATTGGCGAAGTGCTTCTATCCCTTCTTTGCGTATACAAGAAGTGGATATTGTATTTGAGAGACAAGCAGGATTTTTGCCTCTAAAACCTTTAGTTCCCCTTAACCTATTTTCTGCCATTTTTGGATTTATTTCATCAATTTTCGTAAGGATCATTTGATAGGGAAGACGACTTCTATAGCTAAAAACGAAAAGACATCCTCATCGGTTTTTTTATACCATGGCGACAATCGATCAATAGAAATAAGCCTCTATACTTTCCTTGAGAGACAAGAAGTGCATGACTTAATATCGCAAATAAATCCTCATCACACAGTACGAATCTTACTTTATTTAGATTGTCTCTTTGAAATTTTTAAAGCTAACAAGTACATCATATTGACATCCTCCCCCGCCCTGAAGGACGAGGAAGATATCAATAATTATCAAAGATAATCATATACTTTCCAAATAACGTAATTATGATTTAAAACCGTTACCATTCTAATTCAGCTTTTGAAGATCATTATTCCTAAAGATCAAACCCTTCCTCAAAACGCAAAACATGCCATATGTAATCTTTAATAACGGTTTTTCTTCCAAAACAACACCTTAAAGCATCCAGAAAAGCCATATCCAAAACATTCAAAAAAAAATAGCATATCTTTTTTATTATGAATACTCTTGCTCAAAATCACAAAATCTGTGATCGCTGGCGCAACCATAAAAATACTACCGACAACCGTCACCTATCAAATGCTATAGAACCCCACGCTGTAGAATCTCTTACTAAAGCATAAAAGATTCCTATCCACGTTTGTCGTATAAATATTAAAGCCGAGAAAAATCTCTTAGGATAACTTGTTAGCTATGGGAAAAAATATCGACTGCATCCCAACCCAATAAATCCAACTTAGCCCTATTCATTAAAAATTCAAAACAAGATAAAGCCAAATCTACACGACTATTTTTCTCAAGCAATATCATCAATTCGTTGCGCAACGCATGCAAATAAATCACATCTTTAGCCGCATATTCCAGCTGTTCTGACGACAAATCGTCAGCCCCCCAATCAGACGATTGTTGCATCTTCGAAATGTCTACTCCTAAAATCTCTTTCAAATTATTCTTAAGACTATGATAGTTCGTATAAGTTCTAACTAATCGTGAAGCAATTTTCGTACAAAAAACCGGGGTAGTAACAACTCCAAAGTTGTAAAATAATACTGCGATATCAAAACGCCCATAATGAAAAATCTTTTCTCGCCGTTGATCAGAAAGCATAGCCTCAAGATTTGGGGCAGATTTTTGCCCCGGAGAAATCCGAATAATATCAGCGGTTCCATCTCCTGGTGACAATTGTACAATACAAAGCCGATCGCGACGTGGGATCAATCCGAGTGTCTCTGTATCGACAGCAATAGAATCGGTATACTTCGCAACACTTTCTGATGAAATATCCCCATTATGTACACGAATAATAGTCACAAATCTCTCCCTCTCATAAAGTTATCATATCGTCGCATCGGAATTATTACTGATCTATGGTGAAACAATAAAATGCCTTTCATAATACAAAAAAACAAACCCTCTCAACCAATCATATCAGAAGATATGTTATATTATGACACGATTCCGTCACAATTACATTTTATTCCGAACTCCGTATAGCATTTCAGATTTCAATGTAATGGAAATTATGAGAATCATATCAACTTACTTTTAGCATTCGCTACAAAAAACTCTTGTTATAAGAATTGTTTTTCATTAATGGAAATTAATCCACAATGCCAATAAATTGCAATTGTTCTTATAAAATCACAATTTTATATCCCTTGTAAAAAATAAAAACTCTTATAATACAATGATTCAAATAATCCTTATTTACACCGAAAAATAAAACGATAGAATCCTCATCTTCCAACATGATTAATTCAATTTCTTATTCAAAAAATGTCTAAAACATAAAAATTTTTTGTGTCCCATATAAGCCTTTTAGTCACAATAGAACAAAATCCTCAATACCAACGACGACCTCTCCCTATACCACGACATGAAACATTGATCATCCTATAAAAATTTAAAAAAATTTACAGAAATACCATTGTATTTCCATGTAAATATTCAAAGTTATCTCAATATAAATAGCTTTTTATCGAATTCTTATTCGATCTGCTTCTTGCAGTTGTCGGTTTCCTTTCCTATATGTAGTTAGTAATCGCATTTCGTCTTGCGTTTACCCGCTTATTATTATTATTATGAGGGCCGTGTCGACGGAACGCTCTCTTGAAGAGGTTCAGACAGTCTGCTTTAAAGGAGAAAAACGATATGTCAACAGTCATAGGTATTGACCTCGGCACAACTAATTCGTGCGTTGCTATTATGGATGGACAAAATGTAAAGGTAATCGAAAACGCTGAAGGAACACGCACAACTCCTTCCATGGTTGCTTTTACTGAAGATGGAGAAAGACTTATAGGACAGCCTGCGAAACGTCAGGCTGTAACAAATCCATCGAATACGTTATTTGCTATCAAACGCCTCATCGGAAGACGTTATGAAGATCCAGCCGTAAAGAAAGATACTGCTTTAGTTCCTTTCAAAGTCGTTAACGGAAAAAATGGGGATGCTTGGATTGAAGCTCACGGGAAGGAATATTCTCCATCTCAAATTTCGGCCATGATTTTGCTGAAAATGAAAGAAACAGCCGAAAATTTTCTTGGCGAAAAAGTTGAAAAGGCTGTTATCACTGTACCAGCTTACTTCAACGACGCTCAAAGACAAGCAACAAAAGATGCTGGACGTATAGCTGGTCTTGATGTTTTACGCATCATAAATGAACCAACAGCAGCTGCACTTGCGTATGGATTAGATAAAAAAGATGGAAAAACTATTATCGTCTACGACTTCGGTGGCGGTACTTTTGACGTTTCGGTTCTAGAAATCGGCGATGGCGTATTTGAAGTAAAAGCAACCAACGGAGATACATTTCTGGGCGGCGAAGACTTTGACTTATGCCTCGTAGAATATTTATGCGACACGTTTAAAAAAGAAAGTGGTATAGATCTTAAAAAAGATACTCTTGCCTTACAACGTTTGAAAGAAGCGGCAGAAAAAGCAAAGATTGAGTTGTCCTCGGCTCAACAAACGGAAGTAAATTTGCCTTTTATTTCGGCAAATAGTGCAGGACCTCAACATTTAAACGTGAAATTAACTCGTACTAAGTTTGAAAGCTTGGTTGACCAACTCATACAGCGGACCATTGATCCATGTAAGAAATGCTTGAAAGATGCAGGTTTATCTGCCAACAACATCGATGAGGTGGTTTTGGTTGGTGGTATGACTCGGATGCCCAAAATTCAAACGATAGTTGAAAAATTCTTTGGAAAGTCCCCAAATAAGGGTGTTAATCCAGATGAGGTTGTTGCCATGGGCGCAGCCATACAAGGTGGCGTCCTTCAGGGAGATGTGAAAGACGTGCTCTTACTTGATGTTACTCCCCTATCTCTTGGAATTGAAACTTTAGGCGGAGTTTTCACAGCTCTTATTGAGCGTAATAGCACTATTCCAACGAAAAAATCTCAAGTATTTTCAACCGCTAGCGACAATCAATCGGCAGTAACTATCCGGGTAAGTCAGGGTGAAAGGCAAATGGCTGCTGACAACAAGCTACTAGGTCAATTTGATCTTGTAGGAATTCCACCCGCTCCCAGAGGTGTTCCTCAGGTAGAAGTTACATTCGATATTGATGCGAATGGAATAGTGCAAGTATCTGCAAAGGATATAGGAACAGGAAAAGAACAACAGATCCGCATTCAAGCATCCGGTGGTCTTTCCGATGATGAAATTGAGAAAATGGTCAAGGATGCAGAGGCTAACTCCGAACTAGATAAAAAACGTCGTGCAGCTATTGAAGCGAGAAATCAAGCAGAAAGTTTGATCCATTCGACAGAAACATCTCTCAAAGAACACGGTGAAAAAGTTTCTGAGGAAGACCGAAAATCAATACGAGATGCGATAGATGCACTGCAATCAACTGTTAATGAAAAAGATCCTGGAGAAGATCAAATAAAAGAAGCGACTCAAAAACTCCTAGAGGTCTCTATGAAACTTGGACAAGCAATATATGAAGCCCAAGAAAAACAGGCCAAAACAGAGGATACTCCTAAAGATGATGCCAAGGAGGATCAAGAGGATGTTGTTGATGCCGATTACGAAGAAATCAAAGACGACAAGAAAAAAACCTAGTCATTTTAGATAGAAAGTAGTGGACATCAGGGAAGTCCGGTTGCGTTAACGCGACCGGATTTCCGTCATTAGGAGACGAGTTTAGAATGGAAAAGGCTGATTTTTATGAAATCCTAGGCGCAAGTCGTACCGCTAGT
>NZ_JACETX010000045.1 GCF_014048425.1 Candidatus Liberibacter sp.
ATAATGACCTTTAAGCCCACATATTATCGCCTCAGCTTCACCACGCTTAAGCGCTAAAGCGCCAATCACCGTAGGATTGTTACCAACAAGAGTATGCGCAACCTCAGGAGTAATCCCCTTTCGTCCCATTAATGAAAAATACAGATCAACATATTCAAGGGATCGTACATTATCTTCTGGATTGATAATATCAAAGTCATTCTTAGGAAGAATCTTTAGACCACAACTATGAAGCCTCGTCTCAATAACACTCGGACGACCAATTAAAATTGGTCTGGCAATGTTTTCTTCCACCAAAACTTGTGCCGTACGTAAAACACGTTCATCTTCTCCTTCAGAAAATATAACGCGTTTAAATGTTGATTTTCTAGCAATTGCAAATATCGGATTCATCAAAGATCCAGAACGGAAAGCAAAACGATTTAATCTATCCCGATAAGCCTCAAAATCCTCAATAGGACGAGTAGCAACGCCTGTTTCTGCTGCTGCTTTGGCAACTGCAGGTGCAATACGTAAAATTAAATTGGGATCAAAAGGTGACGGTATAAGATAGTTAGGACCAAAAACAGGTGATTTTCCTGAAGCATCTTGCAAAGCTACAACATCAAGGGGAATATCTCGAGCCAATGAAGCCATCGCCCTAACCGCCGCCATCTTCATCTCTTCATTTATAGCAGTAGCTCCACAATCTAATGCTCCCCTAAAAATATAAGGAAAACAAAGCACGTTATTAACTTGATTAGGAAAATCAGAACGACCTGTACATACCATCGCATCAGGTCGAATTTTTGCGACAACTTCAGGCATAACCTCAGGAATAGGATTTGCCAAAGACATGACCAAAGGATTCTTTGCCATTTTCTTCAATAAGACAGGATCAAGAGCACCTGCTGCAGACAAGCCAAGAAATAAGTCAGCACCTTCCATCGTTTCAGCAAGAGTCTTTGCACCACCATCTTGAGAATAAGCCGATTTCCATTTGTCCATTCTCTTTTTGCGCCCTTTGTAAACAAGCCCTTCAAGATCATGAACCCAAATATTTTCGCGCCGCACTCCCATTTTCACCAAGAGATTTAGGCAAGCTAACGCGGCAGCCCCTGCTCCCAAGGTAACAACTTTAATATCACTAAAAGACTTTCCTGCCAATTCAATCCCATTCAACACCGCAGCAGCAACAGTAATAGCAGTTCCATGCTGATCATCGTGAAAAACAGGTATTTTCATCCTTTCAGATAAAATCCTTTCGACTTCAAAGCACTCAGGCGCCTTGATATCCTCAAGATTTATTCCTCCAAATGTTGGCTCTAATGATTCAATGGTTGAAACCATAGTCTCAATGTCTACTGCATCGATTTCCACATCAAATACATCAACTCCCGCGAATTTCTTGAATAATACCGCCTTCCCTTCCATAACAGGCTTGGAAGCCAAAGGTCCAATATTACCTAAACCAAGCACAGCAGAGCCATTAGATATAACGGCAATCAAATTAGATCTAGCTGTATACTTTGCTGCCTTGGAAGGATCTTCGTGAATAGCAAGACAGGGAGCAGCAACCCCCGGAGAATAAGCTAATGTAAGATCCCTTTGATTACTCAATGGCTTCGTCGCACGAATTTCCAATTTTCCAGCACAAGGATACTGATGATAGGAAAGCGCATTCTCAGATAGACTATCCTCTGCAGAAATCTTGGCATATTCGCTCTTGTCTGACAACTCATTCCCCATAATTACAATCCTTCTTTGCGGATTATTGCATAACTTATTTTAGAAAAATAGTCTACTAACTTAACTATTTAAACAAGAATCTACTCTTATAAATTAAACTAAAATCCCTAATACTTCGTAATAGATTTTATTCTTGTAAAAAAAACCATAAAAGCATATAATTCAATCGTATTTTGTAGTTTGTTTAAAAATTCCTTTCATCTGTATATTAAATTAATCACTGGAGATGACAATGGAATCAGAGGGAGTTTCTTCCCCAGATATCATGCTATCTACTCTTGAAGATGGAACGAAATTATTCCGTCTTATTGGAAGTTGGCGCACTCCAGAGGTAACTGAGATTGCAAATGATATACTTATTCTCATTAATTATTCTGTATCTAACGATTCTGCTATAGTTGACCTTTCAGGGATCGGAGAAATTGATACCATCGGCGCAGGGTTTATCGTCCGTCTTATAGAGAGATATCGTGGCAAAATACAATTTCAAGGAGCAGTACAACGTGTTGAGAAGCTTATCTCCATAATCCCTTCTAGCTTGGTGGACAACACACCAAATCCTAAAATTTCCTGTAATATTATGAAGCGTTTTTGTAGTTTGGTGGGGAAAAAGGTTTTTGAGATACTCGATGATTTTTACGAACAAATATATATTCTAGGTTCAGTTATATATGCTCCATCTGAGTTAATCTCTGATCGCCGAAAGTTTCATGATTTTCTTTCTTCTATTATCAAACAAATGTATTATATGGGAGTGAGTGGAGCACCAGTAATTATTCTTATATCTTTTGTGGTTGGAGGAGTAATAGCACAACAGGGAGCTTTTCAGCTTCACCATTTTGGAGCAGAAATTTTCGCAATTGATTTGATTGGCATCCTGCAATTGCGGGAAATTGGAGTGTTATTGACGGCTGTTATGATTTCTGGACGCTCTGGAAGCGCAATGACCGCTGAAATTGGATCCATGAAAATGAACGAAGAAATTGATGCCCTCAAGGTCATGGGAATTGATTTCATGAGGGTTTTGATATCGCCGCGAATTTGGGCTCTTGTATTCTCATTGCCATTGCTCACTATTTTAGCTGATTTCTCTGCTGTTATCGGAGCATCTACCGTTGTTTATAAATATTACGGGATACCCTTTTCTGTTTTTTTTTCGCGCTTTCATTCAACAGTCATGTTAGGAGATATTATTGCAGGACTTATAAAAACTCCTTTCATGGCATTTGCAATCGGCATCATCGCTTCTAGACAAGGGCTTAAAGTGAGAATTGACTCAAATTCCCTTGGAAGCAAAGTAACCCTTTGTGTTGTAAAATCAATTTCTGCGGTAATACTGATAGACACTATTTTCGCCATTTTCTACTTTTCAATTGGCATATAATTCCATCAAAAGGCATATATTTTGAAAGTATCGAATAATTTTTCCCAGAAAGAAAAGATTTTATCCGTCAAAGATCTAACTGTTAAATTCAATAAAAAAATTATACTTGATAATGTTAATTTGGATATGTTTCGCGGAGAAATTCTTGGAATAATTGGCCCTTCCGGAGTTGGAAAATCGGTTCTCATGCGTTCTATTTTGGGTTTAGTACCTCATACCTCGGGACAGATAAAAATCTTGGGAAAAGAATTTAATCCTTCAAAAGGGAAAAGCGATATTGCTCTCAGCACTAAATTGGGCGTTCTTTTTCAACGTGGTGCATTATTTCCATCTCTAACCGTTTATGAAAATATTTGTACTCCAATCCGCGAGCATCTTGATATTTCTGAACCATTTATTAGCGATATTGTTCGAACCAAAATATCTATGGTGGGACTTCCTGTCGACATCGCTACCGCTATTCCCGCACAACTCTCAGGAGGAATGACTAAGCGGGTCGCACTAGCTCGATCCTTGGCAATTGATCCAGATCTTATCTTCTTAGATGAACCAACTTCCGGACTCGATCCCATCGGAGCAGCAGAATTTGATACTTTACTTATAAAATTACATAATACCTTAGGATTAACTGTATATATGATAACTCATGATCTTGATAGCTTACTCACTATTTGTAGTCGGGTTATAGTTATGGGAGAAAAAGGCATCGTAAAAGAAGGTACAGTTCAGGACATGCTTGATTCTTATGATCCTTGGATTAAATCCTATTTCAAAAGGATGACTAGGAGAGGAATGTAAACCAAATTATGGAAACCGATACTCACTATACATCCGTAGGGATCTTCACAATTTCAATCCTGTTATTAGCGTCTTTTGCCATATATTGGCTATCCCGAAACAATCAGTATGACAAATCGATGAGTGAATTAATAATCCGAATTCCTGGTTCGGTTAATGGACTTTCGGTTAATTCATCCGTCCGTTTTAATGGTATCCAAATCGGATCAATTACCAAACTATCCATAGATGAAGATGAACCGATGTATTCCCTAGCCAAAGTCCATATACGATCTGATTCTCCAATATATCCTTCAACAATCGCAACTATTGGAGTACAAGGACTGACTGGGATGGCATATATTGAGTTATCTACTGCCCAGAAAGAAGATAAAAACGTCTTTCAGATTGCAGAAGAAACGCAAGAAACTGCGTTTATTACAGCCAATCCCTCAGGAATGAACAACCTTTTATCATCAGCAGAAGGAGTTCTCAATAAAGTCAACGTCACATCCGACCAGATTCGAGATTTTATAGGCGATGTACGCAAACCACTTACGGTAACCGCTGAAAATTTTGAAACCATGTCAACAACATTTTCACAAAAAATTTCCCATGCAGACCAAATTTTAGGTGGTATGAAGAATCTTCTAGGAAATTTCAATGCATTTATCGACAAGATATCTGATGGCATGAAAACAATCGATAAATTGACTAACATCATTGATACTAAAAAAATCGACGCAATACTGAATAATGCTGAAATCACCAGCGCCAATCTCGTCGGAGCATCCAATAAAGCAGGCAATACAATAGACGGAATTCAGCGAATGACACAAACTTTTCAAACCGTTGGACAGAAAACCGATCGTATCTTGTCTAATTTATCTTCGGCAATAGATAGCCAAAAAATATCCTCCTCACTAGAAAATATCTCTGAAACTACTTTAAATGCGCGTAAGAGCATATCTTCTATACAAAATATTACAGAAGATCTGGCGGGACGTCGTCAGAAAATGATTTTAACAATTGATAATATAGCTGAAATGGCAAATCATCTTAATAGATTCTCCATACAATTTGAAGAAATCTTATCAAAAATCAAACAAACGACGAGCATAGGAGGCAAAAATTCTCTCATTGAAGAAGCACATCAAACGCTTCAATCTCTCAAGGAGACGGCTAACATGATTAGTACCCATGTTCCTCCCATTGCTGATAATTTTCAGAATTTTTCAAATAATGGTCTACGTAATTTGCAAGATCTCATCGCAGATACTCAGCAAAGCGTTAATTATTTCAGCGACGTTCTTGATAATTTTGAGCATAATCCTCAACAGATTTTTCTGGGAACAGAATCAGCCAAACAATATAGACCTAAGCATTAACAGAATAGATGACTGACTTATGAGAAAAAACTCGATGAATTTTACTAAAAATATGATATCTCTCAATATCATTATGTTATCGTGCATGTTGCTTTCTTCATGCTTCGGATATTCACCTAAAAATACCTTCGATGTTGTAGAAATAGAATTGAAATCCACTCAAAATATCTCAAAATACAATTTTCAACTTTTTATCAGTGAACCAGTGGCTCTTAAAGCTCTAGATAGTGAAAATATTGTTGTCCGTTATTCACCTACTGAAATTCAATATTTGATAAATTCGCAGTGGAGCGATAAGCTGCCACGCATGGTGCAATCGAAATTAATTGCAAGTTTTGAAAATGATGGCAGATTATTAGCTATTAGTAAACCAAGCCAAGGTATGATTGCGGACTATCAAATATCTTCTACAATCAGATCTTTTGAAATTGATCTTCTGCGCAATAAAGCTGTGATTGATATATCTGTAAAACTCATTGGTTTCCGTAATGGTATTGTAAAAGCACAAAAAATCTTTCATATTGAAGAACAGCTTGAAAAAGATAACAAAATGTATTTCATTAAATCTCTTAATCTTGGCTTTGCTCGGATCTCTTCTGAAATCATTAAATGGACTCTTTTATCCCTTTCTACGTCAGAATAATTTTTTGGTAAAAATTAGGGATGAATATATTCCCTAAAAAATAGCATAAGAACTTTTCTTAGAGAATACGATCACAAAAAACGACCGTATCTTTTTGTCTATATTTATGAATCCTATCGCTATTTGAATAGCGCCAAAGAAAAATATTTTTATATCTTACGTGACCTAAACCAATAATTGGAGTGTTATTGATGGTTGTTATGATTTCTGGACACTCTGGAAGCACAATTACCGCTGCAATTAGATCCCCTGAAAGGGGGAGGGATCAAATAATCTCAATTTTTAGTATTAAAATTAATATTTTTCAAGATTTTTATCCAGAAAAATCTTATGGTATGCAAATTCCAAATGTCTTACGAAGATACATGGATTTAATATAAAACGGGCAAATATCCTATACAATCAATCCCATCAAAACCCAATTATATCTAAAAATCAGATACATAAATAAACTTAAACATTTTTAAAATAGAAAATCACTTGCCACCAATATCAAAAAAATGCAATCCACGAAGATCAGAAAAAATATGCTTTCAGCCCTTTTCCAGAAAGGAACATATAAACTTAATCGTTACGCATAAAATTTACGGTTTCCTGTCTTCTTTTGCGCCTGCAAAGATTTTCCTGATCTAAACAAGAACCTCTTTTCCTATAGGAAAAACATCTATTTTAATCATGATTACATAAATTTTCAATTTGACATCAAGTACGCATTTAGCCTAATTCCCCCTTTTTTTTACATAAAGCAGGTGAATTAGAGAACTGCATGAACCATACAAGTGACAAAACTACCAGAAAACTTGCTCCTAGAAAAAAGTATCCTCAAAAAATGCATAATAACAAAATCATACAAAAAGAAAGGCGATAGAATACGATTTAAATATCATATAAATCCTATAAAAATTCACTCTTAGAACAATCATGTGAGCGACTTCTCATTCTATCAACATTCCTTGAACATCATTTTTATCTACTGCTAAATTCTCTTCTTTCGAAATTTTGCATCTCTCTTCAAGAATCATTCGATCTCTATTCATTGCAATATCATGATTTTGAGATAAAACAGATCCTGTTCCAGCTGGAATTAAGCGACCAACAATCACGTTTTCTTTAAGTCCCTCTAGCATATCAACTTTTCCAGCAATAGCAGCTTCAGTGAGAACCTTCGTTGTTTCTTGGAAAGAAGCAGCGGATATAAACGATTCGGTCTGAAGAGAAGCTTTCGTTATACCCTGTAGAACAGGTGAGAAGGTAGCTTTTGCCTTTCCATTCTGTGAAAGCGTCATATTAACGGCATCCACCTCAATGCGATCAACACTATCCCCCGCTATATATTCACTATCACCTGCATCAACAATCTCAACTTTTTGCAACATTTGACGGACAATAACCTCTATATGCTTATCATTGATAACAACACCTTCAAGGCGATATACTTCCTGTATTTCATTGATAAGATAAGATGCTAAAGCTTCTATACCTTTAATTGCCAAAATATCGTGAGGAGCAGGATTTCCATCAAGAATATAATCTCCTTTTTCAACATAATCTCCATCTTGCAAATAAAAATGCTTGTTTTTAGGGATAAAATATTCAACAGGCTCAATATTATCTGCGACTGGCTCAATCAATACACGAGATTTGTTCTTATAATCCCGTTTTATTCTAATAGTCCCACTAATCTCCGCTAATATAGCACTATCTTTTGGATGACGTGCCTCAAAAAGCTCAGCTACTCGTGGCAAACCACCTGTAATATCCTTGGTTCTAGCACTGGATATCGGTAAACGTGCCAAAACATCTCCTGTAGAAACTTCATTTCCAGGATTAACTGAAATAATGGCACCAACTGATAAGAACCAACGAGCATCAGCCCCCCCCTCAAGCTTCAGAATAGAACCATTCCCTTCTTTGATAACAATGGATGGCTTTAAATTTCGACCTCGTGGAGTAGAACGCCAATCGATAACATGTCGTTTAATAATACCTGTAGATTCATCAACCGTCTCTACAACAGAAATACCGTCAACCAGATCCTCAAAACCTACCTTCCCAGAAACTTCTGCTATTATTGGGCGAGTATGAGGATCCCACTCAGAGATACGCTGACTAATTTCCACGACATCACCATCATCGACAAGAAACTTGGCACCATATACAATACGATGCGAAAATAGCTCTCGCCCAGATGCATCCAAGATTTTAAGCATCGTATTACGTCCCATAGATATGAGATCATTCTCAGAATTGCGAAATACTTTTCGATTTTTTATCTTTATTGTACCTATACAAGGAGCATCTAAAAAGGATTTGTCCACGTTCGTAACCATACCACCACTGTGAAAAGTACGCATGGTCAACTGCGTTCCAGGCTCACCAATAGATTGCGCCGCGATAATACCAATAGCTTCACCTACGTTAACAAGAGAACCTCGAGCAAGATCACGACCATAACACAGCGAGCATATTCCCTTATAGGTTCTACAAGTTAACGCTGAACGAATCCTAACATGCTGAATACTAAATTTTTCAATATCAACCACATGAGATTCAGATATTAACTCTCCAGCCTTGACAATGCACTCACCCGTCACAGGATTAATGATATCATCAAGAATTGTACGCCCTAAAATCCGACTTCCTATAGAAGAAACCACCTGCCCAGAATCTACGATAGACCCAATTGTTAAACCCTTATCCGTACCACAATCAATTTCTTTTATGACACAATTTTGAGCAACATCTACAAGCCTACGAGTTAGATATCCAGAATTAGCAGTCTTAATAGCCGTATCAACCAATCCCTTACGGCCACCATGACTTGAACAAAAGAATTCGTGTATACTGAGTCCTTCTTTGAAATTCGAAACAATAGGAGACTCAAGAATCTCTCCGGATGGCTTAGCTATCAATCCACGCATTCCACCAAGCTGGCGCATTTGAAGGACAGAACCACGCGCCCCAGAACGAGACATCATAAATATAGAATTCATTGGTTTTTGACGCTTAGTTTCCGGATCAAATTCAACTGCCTTGATACAGGACATCATCTCTTCAGTAACTTTATCAGTCGTCTTACCCCAAAGATCAACAACTTTATTATATTTCTCTCCATGAGTAATCAGTCCGTCATTGTACTGTTGCTCATATTCCTTCACCATTTTTTCGGTTTCTGAAACAATTCTTTTCTTGGATTCAGGAACAACTATATCATCTTTTCCAAAGGAGACACCTGAAAAAGAAGCATATGAAAATCCCAATCGCATAATACGATCACAGAA
>NZ_JACETX010000030.1 GCF_014048425.1 Candidatus Liberibacter sp.
CCGATACGTACCAGCGTGGGTCGAAAAATTCGTCAAGCATTTATTGCTCCACCTACAAAAAAACTGATTTCTGCTGATTATAGTCAGATTGAATTACGAATTCTAGCACACGTAGCACAAATAACTCCACTATGTCAGGCTTTTAAGAATGCATTAGATATTCATACCATGACTGCATCAGAAATTTTTGGCATAGATCTGGAATCCGTCTCTCCAGAAATGCGTCGGCGCGCAAAAACCATCAATTTTAGTATAATTTATGGCATTTCATCTTTTAGACTCGCCAATCATCTTAAAATAAGGCGTGGTGAAGCGTCTGACTATATTAAACGTTATTTTGATCGTTTTCCAGGAATACGTGATTATATGGAACAAACAAAAACCTTTGCTCAAAAGTACGGTTATGTGGAAACTATCTTTGGACGCCGGATGCATTATGATGAGATCAATTCACCTAAAGCATCCATTCGAAGCTTTACTGAACGCGCTGCCATCAACGCTCCTATCCAGGGATCAGCAGCAGACATCACTCGGAGAGCTATGATAAAAGTCCATCAATCACTGATTTCTCATCATCTTTCTGCAAAAATGCTTTTACAAGTACATGATGAACTTGTTTTTGAAGTTCCAGAAGAAGAAGTTGTACAAACATCCGATATTATTGTTCAAGCCATGGAAAATGCATCCATGCCTAAAATAAACCTAAAAGTACCACTGAAAGTAGATATAAAAGCTGCTAATAACTGGGGAGAAGATCACTAAAGTGTGTCTTTTTTAGTCACAATCAACACCTAAACGTCAAAATCACCTATTAGAACTAAAAACGGGGTAAAGAAACGTTTGTTTAAGGCATCAAAAAGCCCCAATTAAGGGAGCTTCAAGAAAATATTTTTGTAAAATGATTGTAATTTAGTCGTGTTTTGATCAACTCATTTTTCAACATTAAAATGATGATAATCGCTATAAGATATACTTTCTAAACATATTTTTCTCCAAAGCACATCGTGATCAGGAAACCTATAGACTTGGTTAGATCTCTCTCGTAAACGTCGTGCTGTTCCCAAAAACAAGATGATTTCGTGTTCGATTCATAAAACGACAAACAAAAAATATACTCAATGACAGGTTCTATTTGTTCTGGATCGTTCAAATCCGCCTGAAGAGGAGATAAAAAACTCTTAAACCTTTTTCAATTTACAGGATGATATCAATTCATTTCGCCTTAACCATCCTCCTCGGTAGGCTTATATTCGTCTTTGTATTCAATTAAACACGGCTTCATGGATATTTGATCTATCTGTCAAGGGTCTATACATATACGGGTCACGGATGCAGTAATATTAAGACCGTAGCCTTAGGGAACCCCAAATTCTTCATATATGACCGCGAGAACTGGATTGAAGAACTTTTTGTAGAATTTTCCCTCAATGAATACATCCTCACCTGCGTCAATATGCGGATTGAGATACTCCGAATAAAAATATGGATTTTCAAATAGATTAATAAGATGACGTATAAAATCTCTTTGCGCTATAAAATTCATCAGCCTGTTTCATGAAACAATCTTGTGATTTTTGTTTACGCTTTTCTCGCAGTCTCTTTGATCCACCTAATCATGACTTTCTCAAGTGCATATACTCAATTTAAAATATGCACGATAATTCCCAATCAATAATCCACGCCCTATCCCCCTATAAAATGCACTAAGCATTTGTAAATAAATGTTAAAAAAATTATATCCAAAGCGAAGAGAACCTCAGTCATCAACCATCCTCTTTCCTTGATAGAAGAATTGGGAGACAAATGTTTTGTTTTAGCTCTTATTATTCTTTTTGGGATGATTATTTCGTCACCGAATCCTATCCAATCAAGATATCTATTTGTTGCTTTCTTAATTTTTATAGAATTTTCAATGCGTGGTAAACAGCAGTCTCAAAATGACTTAAGACAGGTATCGTAATCCCTGTTTTATACTACAAAATTCTGATTGCATTATTTCTCTTTCTTCACGAATAAATTTTATTTTTTTGCTATTGCCTTAAGATCATAAACTTTCTTCTTCTTCGTTCCTCCGAATGGCTTGTCTAGTCGAATACCATCATATAACCAATCAAGAGATTCTCCGAAAGCGTTCCTCATGAACAAAGCGTATTTTAGACTTACAGGACTAACAGCAGACTCAAACTTGTAAATACGTCATTCCTCCCTGCCACCCAAATATACAAGCACCGCTATGGTCAGCATTTGCGGCATATCTACACCTGACACACAAATTTACTTTGAGACAGGCGCTCTATTTTTGAGAAAAAAGTCCCTTGCGATATAGAGAAGAGAAGATCTCATCGCCGATAGGAGAATTGAAAGTCTGAGCCATATAAAGGTTGGGGGACTCAATATGCAGATGAGGTTGGTCGTACGCAAAGAAGGTAAGAATAAGAAAAAGTAGGGATGGGTATAGAGATAATTGCTAGAAAAGATATTCTTTCTCGTCGTTCTGATCGCGTACGTTGCAATTTGAGTCTTGTGTCAAAACGGAGATATGGAATATATCAAGCCGTTTTATGGAAGATATCTTTTGAAATGACAGTTGAATCTGCAGCCAACTTATAAACAATAGGTACCCCTGTTCCTATAGTAACATGAGGGATTTTTTCTTTCGGAATCTTATCCAAAGCCATGACCAAAGAACGCAAGGAATTTCCATGAGCTGTAATAAGAACCGATTTTCCTTGGAGAACAATCGGTAAAATAGTAGTGATATAATACAGCAAAACACGAGCACTGGTATCTCGCAAACTTTCTCCTCCTGGAGGAGCTGTTGCATAAGATCGACGCCAGAGATAAAACTTTTCGTCTCCCCACTTTTGCCGAGCTTCATCTTTATTCATACCAGAAAGATCACCATAATCTCGCTCATTAAGATCCTCACAACAATAAACTGATTGAAGATCTTTTTGATGGTTTTCCTCAAGAATCAGCCGACAAGTCTCCTGAGCTCGTTTTAAAGAAGAGCTGAAAACTGTATCAAAAACCATGCCGCGTTCAAAAAATTTCTTACCAACATTTCTCGCTTCATCCATTCCCAAATCTGTTAACGGAGGATTACATCGTCCAGTGAAGAGATTCTTATCATTCCATTCACTTTGACCATGGCGAACTAAAACAAGTGTCCTATCCATCTATTTTCTCTCTTCTAACAAAAGATTTTTCATCCCCAAAACATCAAGCATGGAATATAAACCCGGATCATACTGAGGATCATCAAGACGACCTCCCGCCCATATGGCTGCAGTAATAGCCCCACGCGCAAAAATAGAACGATCCTGAGCAGTGTGGGAAAGAGTTATGGTTTCTCCTTCGCCAGCAATAACAACGGAATGTTCACCAACAACAGATCCCCCACGCAATGTCGCAAATCCAATAGATCCTTCCTGACGGGATTTCTTCTGTTCATTATGATTCCAAACCGCTACTTCGGAAAGATCCACTTGACGCCCTCGTGCTACTGCCTTCCCTAATAAAAGAGCGGTTCCTGAAGGAGCATCTAATTTATGACGATGGTGCATTTCCTGAATCTCAAAATCCCAATGTCCCGAATTAAAACAGCGCGCAGCATTTTCTGCAAATACGCTTAAAACATTGATGCCTACACTCATATTACTCGATTTTACAATCATTTTCTTTTGTGCAGCAGAAACAATCTTCGCCTCTTCTTGCTCAGAAAAACCTGTCGTGCCAATAATATGGACACATTGCCTATCGGGACAAATTTCCAAAGACTGTAGAGTCAATTCAGGAGAAGAAAAATCAATCACCACATCTACAGATTGTAGAGCCTTTTCAATATCATGCGAAAAAAAAACGCCAGTAGAACGAAGGTCTGCAAAATCTCCAACATCTGTACCTAAAAGTGGGGAGCCTTCACGTACTAAAGCGGCTTCTAATACAATAGAATTCATGCCACAAGGCTCATTCTTGATAGAATTAGCCATCTCAATCTCGCGAATAGCTCTGATGAGGGCGTGTCCCATACGCCCTCCTCCACCTAAAATAGCTATTTTTATCGGCAATTGTATCATTTTTTCTCTCTTAAAATCAGTTGTCATAGTAGAGGATAGTAATACTACGTTCCCAAAAAACCATCAACGCTCAGAGAGCCAATCTTTCCATCCCTCAAAAGACTAAACTTATCCGTTTCCTTTATGTAAGAATACATGCCCATTATAGCAATATAAGGGTTAGTGATAACATATGTTGGTATTTGACATAGAAGATCTTTGTGAGGTGCTTTATTTTCAAAAGCATCACGAAAACCAGAATGACGTAAAAGTGGCAGAATCTTATAGGGAATCCCACCAGAAAGATAGATTCCTCCTCGCGACATAAAAAGCAAAGCAATGTCACCAGAAATACGCCCAAGATATTCACAAAAAAGATTGATTGTCTCTAAAGAAATAGGATCTCTTGTTTGGGAGATCACATCTTCAGCACAAAAAACATTTTTCTTTTCAATGCCTTGAGCTTTACAAATCGCTCTATAAATATTGACAAGCCCCCTACCAGAAAGCAATTTTTCAGCAGAAATTCGTCCATCGGCACGCTCTTCTAAATATGGAAAAATTTCAAAATCACGTTCCGAACGAGGACCAATATCCATGTGCCCTCCTTCTCCTGGAATCGGAATCCACAAATCTTTTGCCCGTATCAAACCAGCAATTCCCATCCCTGTACCAGGACCAATAATTGCCCGAGAAGAAAAAATATGGCTGTTATTATCTATATCACAGCCAATACAAAAGCGATCTACATCTGATAAGGAAGCAATAGAAAGTGCCTGAGCTTCAAAATCATTAATGACCAAAACATCTTCAAAACCCATATCAGAAAGCAATATTTCTGGATCGATAGCCCATTTGTAATTCGTAAGTATAATATTTTCACGACTAATCGGAGCAGCAACCGCCAAAAAAGCGGAACGCAATCGTATTGATACTTTATCCAGAATGGTTTCTTGTATTGCGTGTTCTAGGGTCTCAAAATCAGAGATTTTCACTGTTGCATAAAACTCAAGATCAGAATCCCTGTCTTGCAATATCGCAAAACGAGCGTTTGTCCCACCTATATCTGCAATAAGAATAGGAAAGACAGCAGGAAATCTTCTATTTGAGTCATTCATGTCAAAAGCCTCACTTCAAATAAAGTCTTTTTCAAAAATATCCGAGACAATAATTTCCTATTCCCCCTCATAGCTACTTTTTCAAAAAACAATCGTTCTGAAAATTTATATTTCTTTTCTATTAAAAATAGTTTTCATCCAAAAATACTCTAATTGATCATCTTCCCTTTGCATATAGGAGAAACTCTTTAGGATAATTTACAGGCTTACAATAGAATTATTGCCCATCTTTTGCGTAAAATTATACAACGAGGGATCATCCTCGCTCTCCTATATGCCGTTAATACTTTTAAATCATATTCTCATAAGATTCATAAAACCTTCTAATTGTAAATAAGAAACCAATGTCTGTGCAACTGTTATAAGAGGGCGAGAATAAAAAATTGCATCGACCAAAATAAATGGAGGAATCTGACAAAAAAATCCTTGAACTCAAAAAATTGGATAATTCTAATCTTTGGTCTAGATTGCACCTGACTTAAAAATAGCGTTTTCCCTAACGATACGAATTGCTATCGGATCTTTATCTACTCCTAGAACCAGATGTTTTGTGATTTTTGCAAAAGCTATAGCAAGAACGCGACTTAAACTCTCCCTTATTCAATTTGTCGCTTAAGATTACGACCTGTGCTTTATCATCAAACTCTGATTGGGATGGGGCTTTTATACGTGAAGTGAACTCTAAAAAACCAGTCTATAATACGGCTAAAATGATAGTGGACAACGTCTAAAAAGTTAGACGAATCGGTTTCGTAACCTATATAATCATTGAGTCCGCATTTTTTGGTGTCTTTAATAAAGTCATTGATCTTGCTGATAACTTGTAATCTTCTTAAAAAATAAAATGTTGGTCTTCTCCCCCTACTTTTATAGGAGAAGAAGAAATTAACAATATCTATTCTCTTTTCTATCAAATATTTTCCCACCACATTTTTCGTTTTGTATGGCGTATTTCTTTCCACATATTATACTTCGGATCACGTGTTTTCGAAGCATGATTTTTCGTTCCCACTCGCGTATATCGCGTCTCTTTTTTCCCCTTTCGTACAACATATTGCTCACTGTATACGTCTAAGTTGTATTGCCTCATACTAATAAAACCCCTTTCTCTATTTTTAAAAAAAAATTGAAATTGTGGTGAGATTAAAAATTACAAAACCTAGTCTTACTTTCATAAAAGAAAGACGGCAATATCGTTTGGAAAAGACTATAAGAAAAAATAATCAATGATTTCAGGAGGATTCGCATTTTTAGTCAATATTAAATTTTTCTTGAAGCCGATTTTAATCTTGGATTGGATTCCTTGAGAGAATTATTGGACATGGAGGATTTTCTAGGAACACAAAATCCAGTATCTTGCATGCCTATTACGATTGAAAAATCTAATCTATGCAAATTTATCTCTAGGGAGTTTTTCAAGGATCTGGTCAAAGAGTTTAACTGCAAAATCTGCAAAAAAAATCTAAAGCTAAAGATACCACGATCACCTGCTAAGACTGTTTAGGGAAGCAAATAAGGAAATACATCATCATTCTTTACATCCATAACCATAATCATAACCATAAGTTTAAGGTAAAATATGGCATTTACCATCAATATCATCATTTCCAAACCATAGTGATTTGAGATCATTTTGGCTATTCTCTCCTTGGAATTCATATCTTTCACTGATGATATCTCAGCATCATATAAGTAGCTATCTTCGCGGTTACGATCGACAAGTATGGCGTTTAAATATTATTGCTATAAATTCAATGTATATGCACGAATATGCATCCTAAAAAAATAGTTTTAACCCAATGAGTGGTTTCAAGTCTTTCATTGGAATATTCTCTCATATAATCTGTTAGTTTTTCTAGATAGAAGTTATGGATCTTCGTTCTAGAACGCATTGTGCAAATCCTGTATTGGATTATTTTGAGAAGATTATTCTGTGTCGTTCTTCGTTTGCAATGTATCATACTCAAGAGGGAATCTCATGGGTTTCTTGAGGTTCTAAAACATGCCTTTTGGTTTTTGCTTGAAGCTTTTTGGCTATGCATGATGTAAAATCCACCAATACCGATTTTACAATTATTACAATCAATATCAATTTATTTTAGAAAGACATTTATTAATAAATACATTATTTAATATTAAATATAAATATGTAATTACTTATTTATACTTAAAAGCTATAGTAACTTGAGGTTTTGTCATAAGTTTTTAGTTAAAAATCTCCTCCATCCCTTTCCTATGATTTCTTGCATTTTCCCTCCCATGCCTCAAATCGTTTGGGAAGGGAAAGTTATCTTTACAATAAAAAAATCTTGATTAAATTATGAAAAAAATTCAGGATAGTTCCCATTGGAGTGATTGTATTATGGTACTATCTTTTGTCTTTTTTCTCTTGGTATTCTCATTTTTCTTGTACCAATATCAACTTTTTATATTCAGCTATCTATTATTTAGCTTTACAATTCTCTTGGTGTTTTTTATTGGTTGCGGTCTTATTCCCTCTGTTCTTGTGGGCAATTTACAATCTCCGTATACGGTCAGAATGGTTCCGATTTGGAAAGGGAATAAAAATGTTATTGTTTTACTCGGAGCGGGTACAACCGTCGTCCGTTATTTTCCTAAAATGATAGTTGATCCTTCTCCTCAATCGTATTCTAGGATTTTTGAAACAGTACGACTCTATGACGCATGCAAAAAAGCAGGCGAGAATCATTGTACAATTGTGATCAGCGGTGGAGATCCACAAAAGCATGGAGTTCCCGAGTCTATTGTGTATAGCCGCAAGCTGATAGAAATAGGCATAAATCCTGATGACATCAAACTAGAAAGAAAATCATTAAATACACTTCAAAACGCAAAGCTGACATCGCCCATTATAAATACCATTATAGAGAAGCAAAATAACAGGAATATAATACTAGTTTCGTCAGCATATCATTTGCGACGTAGCCAATTATATTTCAAATATTCTAAAATAAAAACAATAGCATCCCCTGCTGATTACATTACTGTTCATTTCACCATTATCCCTTCTGCCGTTAATTTTTACCTGACTGATCTTGCTCTAAAGGAATACATGGGCATCTTTTTGCATATCATAAAATTGCGTTGGTTTGCATAACAATGACTTTTTGATAGCGTATACATATATTGGATGAGGAACGACTGACCTTTCGATAAGGTCAACTTCTTCCTGTTTTTATAAATCTATAGAGAAAAATGCTAGCCATGGAAGGCAGCAGAGAATAAAATATAGGAGGTCAAAGGGATAAGTCGGATCTCTGAAAAGGAAAGACCAAAACCATTAAAAATACAAGTATACCTCTATACGTCCAGAGCAGAGTCCTTTTTTTCTGGCGGTATTCGATCTTCTCTTTTGGTGCATGATTCTATTTGCAAGATGTTATTCTAGCAGTGCAACCATTAATGCGTGAGCGATCACTCATCCCTCAGATCTCTATTGAAGATCGCTATCCGTTTAAAATCAACACAATGTCACCAGAATACTTTTATGTCATCTGAAATATCTTTAAGTATTTTCATGCCGCTGACGCCCATCCCATCCCTTTTTATTGATATTTTAGACGCTTTCGATTCCTCTATTCCTGCGGTATAGCTTTCGACTTTTTGTTCGGCATGTTGCCAACTTTGTAAAATAGAATCAAACCCATCCCAGGCTTCTTCAACTTTATCATAGATAGAAGTGCGACATAAAAATATACCATAATAATTGGTTGCGAGGATAGGATTTGAACCTACGACCTTCAGGTTATGAGCCCGAGCTACTACTGGGCTACTCCACCCCGCGATATGGGGATTGACTGTCATCAAAATTGAATTAGAAACATAAGGAAAGAAAAGTTCGCAATAGTTTGATAATCCAAGATATTTTCAAGGAATAAGATCCCTCTTCCAGCTACGTCCTGAAACATAAAAATCTTTACGAAAGGATTGTCTAAATAGTCTTGCTTTCAATAATTTATAACCATAGAATAATACGACGTTCGTTATACTAGCTCTTCACCCTTTGGTAAATAAAGAGGATATATAACATGTCCGATTTCATGTCTGATTTTCTGAATATTCTCTCTCGACGCGGATTTATTCATCAAGCTTCAGATTCTTCAAAACTGGACAATCTTTTTTGTACAACCACTGTGACTGCTTATATTGGATACGATCCAACTGCGTGCTCCTTACACGTAGGTCATTTAACGCAACTTATGATGTTATATTGGCTTCAGAAAACAGGACATAGACCGATTTCGCTCATGGGTGGAGCAACCGGAATAATCGGCGATCCTTCTTTTCGCAGTGAAGTTCGACAACTTTTAACCACTGAAAAAGTGAACGAAAATATTTCAGCTATTCAAGGTGTATTTTCTCGCTTTTTAAGATATGGTGACGGCAAAACAGATGCCTTGATGGTAAACAATGCCGATTGGTTAACGTCCCTTGAATACATCTGCTTCTTACGTGATATTGGATGTCATTTTTCACTGAAGCGCATGCTGTCATTTGAATCCGTAAAATCACGCCTGAATAGCGAACAATCTCTATCCTTTCTGGAATTTAATTATATGATTTTGCAAGCTTATGACTTTGTAGAGCTCGCAAAACGCTATGGTTGTTACCTTCAAATGGGGGGATCAGATCAATGGGGAAATATGATCAATGGTGTTGAGCTTGGACATCGCCTGCGTACGCCATATCTCTTCGCACTCACTTCTCCTCTTCTAACAACCTCTTCTGGCACCAAAATGGGAAAAACAGCCTCGGGAGCAGTTTGGCTCAACGCTGATATGACCTCTGTATACGATTTCTGGCAATATTGGCGTAACGTTGAAGATGCTAGTGTTATACGTTTTTTAAAAATTCTCACAACCTTGCCAATGGCTGAAATTGAGAAGCTTTCGCAATTAAAAGGAGCGGAAATTAGCGAGGCAAAAAAGATATTAGCAACAGAAATTACATCAAGAGTCCATGGAAGATATGCCGCTGAAAAAGCTGCTAGCGGAGCAGCAGAGGTTTTTGAAAAAGGTATTATTTCCCAAGAAATGCCAACCTTTCTGATTCCCAAAAATGAATTTGATAAATCAATCGGGCTTTTAAAACTTATCGTTAAGGCAAAATTTGCATCTTCAAATTCTGAGGCACGCCGGCATATACGTAGTGGCGCTATAAAGATCAACAATCAAGCTGTCTCTGATGAAGAGATGCAACTTGAATCTAGAGACTGCGATTCCAATGGTAATATAAAACTTTCTTTTGGCAAGAAACACCATGTGATTTTTTCGATATCGTCATATTCTTAACAACAACCCTTTCTTTGAATGCAAAATCTTCAGTTGTTTTCTTCATAAATGATCAAGCATGAGAGATTCTAGATATCTCTTGCCACTTTTTGATGGCATGGAAATTTTAGATTGAAACCAATGTCACAAAATCTACAAAATATCTCTTTTAAAACAAGATCCAGCAGATCTCAAAGATGACACCTGTTATCGGTTCCTTTTTGATCATTATTTTCTGTACGTTTTTTTGACATAAAATATCTTGAAAAACGGGTTTCCTGAATAGAAATTTAACCAGATGATTTTTCGCGAACCTGACACCATCCACCTGTCTTCCGAAACCTCTTCCGAAAAGCATTGATCTATACAATATTTATGCCCTTATTATATATCCTTATAGCAAAGCAATAATCACCGATCCAGAAGAAGAAAACTCTGGAATAAAACTAGCAGAACCTAAACCTGTATTATCATAATACGGGAATCAAACCAGAAGAACTTAAGCCTGTATTATCACAATACTGGAACAACACCAGAAGAACCTAAACTACATTATCATAATATATGATAAGACCGATTCAGATAATTTTTGGACTTGCCGATTGGCAAAAATTTCAAACAACCCGTGCGCATACTTTCTCGCATGTCCAGCATATAGATACAGTCCGTGGGATTAGCTGATGATTATAGAGAAAAAAAAACCTCCAAAAAGAACAAACTCATAGCTCTCATCCATGTGATCGCACATTGATCCAGAGGACAACATGTCCAATCGGTGATTATTACCGGAAGATAGGAAGTAATATCAAAAACAAGAAGATAATAGAAAACCAAAAATACCAATCAAATCAAAAATCTAAAAATTATAATCATAAATCAATTTCAATATAATATAATTTATGTATTTATATTATATTTAAGCATATAAATACAATATAATATAAATTTTATAATATATTTATACATTATAAAAGATAATAAATACTTTACATTATGTATATTAATCTATATATAACTTACATTATAAATTATATATATTGATAAAAATAAAATACATTAATTTTAATTATTATTTTAGAGAGGTTTTTCGTGAATCGTTTTAAATATTATTATGTCTTATTGAGTTTTATGTGCGTTTCTTTATCGTCCTGTACCAGTACAGCTTTTCATACGGACGATCTAAAAGTTAAGGATATAAAAGACTTGAAGCTTTTTTTACAAGATTCCTTAAAAACCTTATCGGGACCTCAAGGAGAAAAAGGAGATCAGGGACTTCCAGGACTTCAGGGACCTCAGGGAGAAAAAGGACTTCCAGGACCTCAGGGACCTCAAGGAGAAAAAGGAGATCAGGGACTTCCAGGACTTCCAGGACTTCCAGGACTTCAGGGACTTCCAGGACCTCAAGGAGAAAAAGGAGATAAGGGACTTCCAGGACTTCAAGGACCCCGGGGACATATGGGACCTTCGGGGATAGACGGATCTCCAGGATCTATGGGAAATCTAGGATCCATAGGACCTCAGGGACTGCAGGGAAAACAGGGAAACCAAGGCATTCCGGGAACTCCGGGAAGAGATGGGATCTGTAGGACTGTAGGACTGTAGGACTGTAGGACTGTAGGATATAAGTGATATACTAGATTTTAAAGACCTCCAAGAAAAGAGGAATAAATGGAATAGACCTCCATATCCATTCTCAAGGAGACAATAAGAGATCACGATATTTTTATAGCCGAAATCAAAAAAATATACTTAGAATTCAGGTGTACTAAGATTACAGCTTTTAAGAGAATTATGATCCTAAAAAATATCCACACATGGATCGCAAAAAATGGAAGGGTAAGCAAAAGAATACTTTGGCTTACCCTTTTTTCTTTGTCTATACTAAACCAATCTTACTTATCTTAATAAAATACAAAATATAATCCATTGATTTTAATTGTTGTTTTAAGAATTTTGTCTTATATTCATAGGTATCCCCTCTACCTTTTTGCAGATACCGACCTATGAAAGAATTTCTCAATCTTAGCTATTTAAAAGCAATTCTTCCTCACATTTTCTTCTAATGATAAGACTCTCCCTTTTCTCATAAAAGTCTTCTTGTTTCTTCCCTCCTGCAAAAATTCACCTGCAGCATTCATGGAATTCATGATAAAAAATGATCAATAGCTCAAGAAGAAGAAGATTCAGACAGAGACAGAGCTAAATCATATCCTAAAAAGCCAGATCTAGAGACAAAGACCACAATCAAAAGAGCTAGAGATAGACAGAAGTAGATCAAAGCTAGAGCTAGCATGATAAAAGCGTCTAAAAACAGTATCAATATTAGCACCTCAAAAAGAACATCTTTGATCCTGATAACAATATTTGAGCTTGGCATATCCATTTCCCTTGGCAGGTGGTGGAGCTATTCAAGCGATGACGAGTTTCACTCACAGTGCGAGTAGACAGATAGAAGTTTGCTTTTTGGTGGAAAGATGAAACAGAAAAAGAAAAACGAAAAATATATTTCAGACCGATTTCATAAGAAGTCTTCGGAAAGGAGATATCTCTTGGAAGAAAATTTCAAAGAAGCATTGCTCATACGAGTTCCCGAGAAGAGAGCTAATGCTAAAAGAACTTGAAATCCATGAAAATTGACTCAAAGTTATGCAGATCTCAGATTGAGCATAGATATAACACCACACCGATCTCTTTCCACATGAATTGCTTCGATCATGTTTTCAGGATAAGTCATCATGACCAGCTATATGAATAAAAATGGAATAATATATTTACAGATTAAACTTTATTTGTTATACGCAGTAGGCTGTTTTTTATATAGCATGTAGACTACTATATATTTATTTTTTAAAATTTTAAGAGAGGATTTTTATGAATCGTTTTCAATACTATTCAGTTTTTTTTGCTTTGATATGCTCTTCTTTAACATCTTGTACTGATGTAGTAAGTAAAAATGATGCTGAATACAAAAATATGATGGCAACAATGCAAGACTTGAAAATAAAAGTTAACTTGTTGCAACCAGGGAAAGTGGGACCAGCGGGACCAGATGTATCTGAGAAAATCCAAAAAATAAGCTCTAAATACAACACGACAATGAAGAAATTTTCTGATGCGGTAAATAAAGCATATGATGATAGGAATCAAGCTACATCTACGGAAGAGAAAGTGAAGAATCTAGTGACTGAATTGCATAATGCTTCGCAGAATAATTTGATGGATGAAACCTAGTAAGACATCCCAAAGATGTAAGATAGAATTAACCCTGTAAATAGTAGGATATCAAAAAAAGTGCATACGACCACCATTCAGGAATAGAAAAAGATGAAAGGGTAAGCAAAAGGAAACTGTGGCTTATCATTTTTTCCTCTATATATCGAGGCAATCTTGAAGAACTTCTTATAAGCTTTTGGGGATAGCATTAAAGTAATTCCAATAATTTATTCAAAAAACTTGTTCGAAATTTCCCGTAATCAACAATATCATTCTGACGAGCGTACTTCTTTAAAAAATAATCTGTCAATTGAAAAGCGCTTTTAAGAGAGTCAATGTCTATTTTTTGTTCTTTTTCTGAACAAAGGAAAGATGGTAGTACAAGCATTTTATCGGCATAAGGAAGCCCGACTTTACGACATACCGCACAACCTGATTTAGGAGAAACCCAAGCAAGATCATGGTTTACACCGGTTACGACACACTTCGTGAGCTCTAGTCCAAAGCCAAGATTTTTAAGAAGAATAAGTTCAATTTGAACAAAAAGCTTCCCTGAAATATCTGGCATTTTTAGGTGATCGAGAAATACGTTGAACATTCTATAAATCTCTGGACAAGGATCTCTTTCGGGTAAAAACCTAAGCAAAACAATCATGGTTTGCAATCCATAAAGACAAATAGACGAATCAATTAATTTTGTAAAACGTTGATCAATAATTTCAAGACGAAATTCTCCGAGATCTTGTGCTAACCTAGCATACCAATTGATTCTTATTACATTTCCAGCTTGCAATACTGCCTGCATACGACGTGATTGCCCGGAGCGAACAAATCCCAAGTGACGTCCGTAATGACGAGTTATCACTTCTAAAATAGCGTTTTTCTCACCATAAGAACGCACTCCAAGAACTATAGCGTCATCTTGCCAGCGCAAATCCCAAATCCACTCTTGCAAAAAACACTCTCATCAAAAGAATCAATCGCCGTATAATCCGTAAATGAAAGCGAATTTTCTTATCCATTCCCTGTTTTCCTCACTCAATTCTTGTTTAGTATCCTCAAGATCTTATAGATTCATTGAAGTATTCCCATCTTTGACTATCGTCTGTGGTGAAGACGACAACAACTTCCATCTAACCCCTGAACTTGACGTAGCATCTAATATCTCAGAAGACTTTCCTTCGTCTTTAAATTCTTTCCCCAATTTGCTGCCTATGAATCTCTGATAGATATTGCCATTTTCTTGAACAAAAGCGTTCTTAGGATACACAGTATCAGGTTTCCAATCCGTGGGAAACCATCCTATGCGAAGCATTCTCCCGATGTCGCTTTTCTTAACAGAGGGTGACAACCATCAGCCCTTTTCTTGTCTCAGAAATCTTAACACTTAACTTAACTTAACTTGGCTTCTCTCCACACCTATTTGACACATACTAAGCCATGGTGGAGAATCAAATTCCATCTTGTCAAAACTAATACTGCCAATGTTAAGTGCTGTTTAAACTCTATTATATTAGCTTTGGCTAATTGTTCTTTGTTAGCCATGGTATTTGTCCTTTATTTTGTGTGATTATGTATCTAGTGCTGCTTGTTCACATGCAAATTGACGGATTAGATTGTTCGCTTCTGGGTGTTTATTCTTCCTTTTTTCATTGAATTCTTTACTGTTAAAAATAGCCTCATAGTTTAGAGTATATTTTTTAGATATCTCCCCTTTAGCTACCGTTGAACGGACTGAAGTTTCCTTGTCGCTCTCTGCTGCGTAGGGTTCGACGAACTTAAACGTTTTCTTAAATCCCCAAGCACTGACTAAATCAGTTTGATCTTTGTCCGATATTCCATTTTCTTTAAAATAACATGCCATTTTCTGGATCTTAGGGGTGTGTATTTAGCTCCTAATTCCTCTTTCCAAGAATTAGCTTCATCGTTTAATGATTTGCTAAGGTTAATAATGTTTTGCTCTCGAACCTCTGCTTCTTGCTTAATTAATCCGTTTAAGATTTCTTGATCCTTTTCAGCTTCTATACCCTCTGTTTTAAACAAGGAGATATAGTGATCAGACACTTCTTTAGGAGTGTTGTCTGCCGGATATTTTAGAGCATAATCTATCTCTTCAACCTCTTCTGGAGTGATCTCCGTCTGGTCTTCTAAGTCCTCAAGGAGCATGCCTGTCTCCCCCCAAGTAACATTACACGTATGAATTCCTTCATAATCATGACCATTTTAAGGTGCAGAATCCTCAAAATGAAAAGTTCTTCTTCTGGATAGTTAGAGGAGGAATAATAGGCACAGAAAATATCCAAAAGTAGTTAAACCTATCAAGCCCTAAAATATGAGGTCAAAAGAGGGCTGATAGGCGGAGGGCTCAATAAGGTTCTTTTTTGCAAGTCTTAAGAACAATATACGCGTAAGTTAGTATAGTGCTAAGCGTAATGATACTGTTTTTTTCCTATTATTAAAATAATTATAAAATTTGGGGGCGTGTAAATCCTTCGTAAGCTATCAAAGTTTTTTTGGGATGCCTACCTCCTCTTCGTAAGCCCAAAGCCCCCAAAGCTTTGATAATTTTCATAGTTAACCACAGGTTAAAGGAAAACAAGCCTATATTTTAACAGTTTATAAGCTATAAAAAAGACAAGGGTAAAATTATAAAATAGATCGAAATAAAATACTGAGGATAAATTCTTAAATTTCAATACAAGATTACTCTGCTCTCACGAGAAAATAGAACAAAAAATCTAGCCCTCAACAAACGAAAAACAATGAACACGAGTGGTTGAAAGAATAAGGAATATATCAGATATCAAAGGGGATCATGAAGGTTCCAAAATACGCCGTTCGGTTTTGTCTTGAAGATTTTTTAGCTATGCATGCTGAAAACTTCATAAAACTATGCACTACTACCTTTACTCTCGTGATGAATAATCCCGCTTTGCAATAATTGTGACCACTCTAATGATGTTTCATTAACTTCAGCGTCTATAAGTTTTGTCAATTGCAAAACAATACGTTTTGCTTCTGTAAATTTCTTTTCAAGATTCGATAAAGAGCAGTAAAAAACAAGGCTCTGATCAAAACGAATAACTACTTTTCCTTTTTGTTGTGCAATATAATCAATAAGTGCTTGTGGATTATAAAACTTTTTATCCCGAAATTGCACAACAATACCTTTTGGACCTATGTCCATTTTTTCAATATTGGCAATACGACAAAGCAATTTCAAAAAAACCACTTTCAGCAAATGAACTACTTCTATCGGTATTGGCCCAAAACGATCAATCATTTCTGCTTCAAAATGATTAATTTCTGCAGGATCAGAAATATTCCCAAGACGACGATAAAGACCTAGACGCAAGCTAATATCCACAACATAACTCTCAGGAATCATCACTGAAGCCCCTATCGTAATTTGCGGAGACCAATAACTTTCAACAAATTCTTTTTGCTCTTTAATGGAAGAGACGGTTTCTTTAAGCATCTTTTGATAAAGTTCAAAGCCTACTTCCCTGATATGACCAGATTGTTCTTCTCCTAAAAGATTTCCCGTTCCACGAATATCCAGATCATGATTTGCAATCTGAAAACCCGCTCCAAATGTATTAAAAGACGACAAAATTTTAAGACGTTTTTGAGCAGAATCTGTTACAGGCTGATTTTCTGAAAGCAGAAATACTGCAAATGAAGAAACCTTTGAACGACCAACCCTACCTCGAAGCTGATATAACTGAGCCAATCCAAACATATCAGATCGATAAATAATGATTGTATTCGCTCTTGGAAAATCCAATCCGGATTCAACAATAGATGTAGAAAGCAAAACATCATATTGTCCGTCGTAGAAAGAATT
>NZ_JACETX010000031.1 GCF_014048425.1 Candidatus Liberibacter sp.
AAGAAGCAAGACCTTATTTGATAAAACGTGGATTTTTAGGGGCTTTTTTTATAGGTGTTCTGGCAATTGAATTAATTATAGGTGTTAGTGGTTTTGTTGTTTTAAAGACGGAAAATAGGAAGGATATTCTGAATTTCAGGGATAATAATACAGAATATCTTGGCAAAGTTTTATATACAGTTTACGCTTATCATCTTGAGATCGCCGGGTTTATTTTGCTGGTATCCATGATTGGTTCAATTGTTCTTATACTTCGACATCGTCGTAATATCAAGAGACAGGATGTTTCTAAGCAATTGAAACGCCATCCCGATAATTCTGTTGAGATAGTTAAAGTTAAATCAGGGCATGGGGTTTAAGATGGAGGTTGATCTTTCTCATTATTTAATTGTTTCTGCTGTCTTGTTTATTATTGGAGGTTCGGGAGTTTTTTTTAACCGCAGGAGCGTTATTACGATATTGATGTCGATAGAGATTATGCTCATGGCAGTTAATTTGAACATGATTTCCTTCTCCTCTTATATGCATGATATTGTTGGTCAAGTATTTTCACTTTTTATTTTGGTAGTTGCCGCAGCTGAAACTGCTATAGGGCTGGCAATTTTAGTTGTTTTTTATAGAAATCGCGGTTCAATTGCCGTTGAGGATTTTAATACGATGAGAGGTTGAGTTTTTAACTATGATTTATGAGGCTATAGTTTTTCTTCCTCTTTTTGGAGCGATAGTTTCTGGATTTTCTTGTCGTTCGATGGGAAGAAGATTTCCTGAGTTTTTTACTTCCGGGATAATGGTCATAGTGGCTTTACTCTCTTGGAAGGTTTTTTTCGATGTTGGTTTTGGAAATGCAAATTTCCAAGTGATAAAACATGAAATACTCCATTGGATCACATCTTCTAATCTTACTGTGTATTGGGGATTGCGCATTGATGCCCTTACATCTGTCATGTTTATAGTTATCAACTCTGTTTCTGCTGTTGTTCATGTATATTCTATTGGTTATATGCATGACGATCCGCATCGCCGTCGGTTTTTTGCTTACTTATCGCTTTTTACTTTTGCGATGCTTGTATTGGTTGCCTCTGATAATTTATTGCAAATGTTTTTTGGTTGGGAGGGCGTTGGTCTTACGTCCTATCTTCTAATTGGGTTTTGGTTTTCCAAGGAATCTACGCTGAAAGCTTCAATGAAGGCTTTCGTTGTTAATAGAATTGGAGATGCGGGTCTTCTTCTTGCTATTTCTGCAATTATTTATCTGTTTTCTTCCGTTGAATTTGATACCGTTTTTTCGCGATCTATTCGTTATTTAGAATTAGGAGATTCTATCTATGAGGGTGTTTTCTTTCATAGGAATCTGAGTTTTTTAGGGGAGCAGATGCATCCCCAACATGTGATTACGGCAATTTGTTTGTTACTATTTTTAGGAGCGATGGGAAAATCTGCCCAATTTTTATTGCATGTTTGGCTTCCTGATGCGATGGAAGGACCAACGCCAGTTTCTGCGCTTATTCATGCTGCTACGATGGTTACAGCGGGAGTTTTTCTCGTAGCTAGGATGTCTCCACTATTTGAACTCTCTTCTATTGCATTAAATTGTATTATAGTTGTCGGATCCATCACGGCTTTTTTTGCGGCAACGGTTGGTCTTGTCCAAAATGATATTAAACGTGTGATAGCTTATTCTACCTGTTCACAATTGGGCTATATGTTTGTTGCATTGGGTTGTGGTGCTTATGGAGCATCTGTTTTCCATCTTTTTACACATGCATATTTTAAAGCGCTTCTTTTCTTAGGAGCTGGCTCTGTTATACATGCACTTTCTGGAGAACAGGATATGCGTCGTATGGGGGGATTATATAAACACCTTCCTGTGACATTTTTAATGATGATGATTGGGACTTTATCGCTTACGGGATTTGGAATCCCAGAGACGAATATTGGTTTTTCTGGTTTTTTTTCGAAAGATATCATTATGGAAACTGTATATATGTCCTCAGATCATTTGATTGCGAAGGTTTCTTTTTATCTTCTTTTGACCACGGCTTTTTTTACTAGCTTTTACTCATGGAGATTAATGTTCTTGACTTTTTTTGGAAAACAACGTGTCAGTATTGATGTTGTCAAGAATCTTCATGAGTCTCCGTTGGTAATGCGGATTCCTCTTTATATTTTAGCATTTGGATCTATATTTTTTGGATTTATTTTTCGTGACTACTTTTTTGGAACCGGATACGCCTCTTTTTGGAAGGGATCTCTTTTTACTTCGTCCCATAATCATATGCTTGAGATGTATCACGAAGCACCTTGGTGGGTAAAATTTTCTCCTTTTATAGCTTTTTCTTCAGGTTTTTTTGTTTCTTTTCTTATTTATATAAGTTTTCCTAATTCATCAAAATTTCTCGCAAAAAGTTTCCCCTGTTTTTATGCTTTTCTTCAAAATGCTTGGTACTTTGATCGGATTTATGATGTTTTATTTGTCCGATTGATAAGACGTTTGGGAGAAAATCTCTGGAAGAAGATTGATGTATACATAGATAGATATGGATCGGGTTTTGTTGTAGATCGTGTTCGCTATGTGGTTTCTTGTTCGATTCGCTTGCAAACAGGCTATTTATATCACTATGCATTTGCCATGTTGATAGGAATTTCTGTATTGGTTACTCTAATACTATAGAGAGGAAATGTTTTATGGGGAATATGCCACTTCTCTCAATTGTGACGTTTACACCGTTTATTGGTGTGATAATTTTGCTTTTTTCTTCGTTTTTAGGATATGGTCGCAGGACTTTTCTGGGGATTTCTCTGGGGACGAGCCTGATAAATTTTCTCATGTCTCTATTTATATGGGGTTCATTTGACGAAAAAAGCCCTCAATTTGAGATGGTAGAGTATTACAAATGGATTGATTCTTTTGGTAATTATCATCTTGGAATTGATGGTATATCCGTTCTTTTGGTGGTTCTAACTTCTTTTTTGGTGCCCCTTTGTATTCTGGCAAGCTGGGTATCTGTAAAGGAGCGTTTCAAAGAATATATGATTTCTCTTCTTGTTCTTGAATCGATGACGATAGGAGCGTTTCTATCGTTGGATATAGTATTGTTTTACATATTCTTTGAAGCAAGTTTAATCCCTTTGTTCATTATAATTGGTGTTTGGGGGGGAGAAGATCGTATTTATGCAGCTTATAAATTTTTTCTCTACACGTTCTTTGGTTCTGTCTTTATGTTGTTGGCTATCATGGTGGTGTGTTCGGAGAAAAATACAAGCAGTATTATAGAGATTTATTCGAATCCTGGTTTTTCGATGGATATGCAGTATTGGTTGTGGGTAGCTTTTTTCTGTTCATTCGCAATAAAAATTCCTATGATACCTTTTCATACTTGGTTGCCGAACGCTCATGTGCAAGCACCAATAGCTGGTTCAGTTTTGCTAGCTGGTATTATGTTAAAATTAGGGGGATATGGTTGTATTAGGTTTCTCTTGCCAATGTTTCCGCAGGCTTCTCAGTTTTTTGCACCGGTGATTTTATGTTTTTCTGTGATAGCTATTATATATGCTTCCTTGATAGCTCTAGTTCAGAATGATATGAAAAAACTAATAGCATATTCTTCGATAGCCCATATGGGATATGTAACTATGGGTATATTTTCTGGAGTGAGAGATGGCGTTGAAGGGGCACTTTTTCAGATGTTGTCACATGGTGTTGTATCGAGTGCCTTGTTTTTTTGTATAGGTATGATTTATGATCGCTTGCATACGCGAGATATTTCTGCTTATGGTGGATTGGTTCATAATATGCCTAAGTATGCGGTAGTATTTATGATTTTTACTATGTCTAATATTGGTCTTCCTGGAACTTCTGGATTTATTGGGGAGTTTTTGGTTATTGCATCCGTTTTTCAAAAGAATCATATCATTGCGCTTTTTGCCTCGTTAGGTGTTATACTATCGGCGTTATACGCTTTGTGGCTTTATCGTAAAGTTGTTTTTGGTGTTTTGAATAGTGACGAAGTGAGGGGTTTGAAAGATATTTCGTTTCGTGAATTCTGCATTATTTATCCGTTGGCTGCAATAACGCTTTTCTTTGGAATATATCCTGCTCCAATTTTTAAAACTTTTTCTATGCCTATTTCTATTATAATGAGAAATTTTGCGTCATAAAGAAACATAAATTTGTTCCATAACCATAATTAGAGAAGGCAAAATTTTCAGTCATGATTTCTGCAAATATTATAGGTGATTTACGTCTTTGTATTCCTGAGCTCATTATTGCTATAGGAAGTCTTTTCCTTTTGTTAATAGGTGTATTCTCTCGCAAAAATTCTTCGTATACTTTGATTTTCCTTTCGATAGTCCTTTTGGGAGCTGCATTCGTCTCGCTATTTTTCACGCATATTGAAGGAATTGGATTTAACTCCGCTTATATTTCCGATGGTTTTTCGCAATTTGCAAAGGCTATTGTTCTAGCAGGTTCTATAATCATTTTTATCATGATACTTAGCTGTGTTCATTTGAAGCCATTTAGTCGTTTTGAATTTCCTGTGGTTTTATTGATTGCTATTTTGGGCATGCTCTTAATGATATCGGCTCATGATATGATATCTTTCTATCTGTCATTAGAACTTCAGTCATTGGCACTTTATGTTATCGTAGCTATGAATCGTAGTAGTATGCACTCGATTGAATCTGCTCTTAAATATTTTGTTTTAGGGGCTCTTTCTTCCTGTTTTCTATTATATGGAATGTCTTTTATTTACGGATTCACGGGTTGGACGGATTTTTCAAATATAGCAATATCGTTATTTGTTGAAAATGATTCATTTATTGTAATGCTTGGGCTTGTATTTGTTCTGGCTGGTATTTTCTTTAAGATATCGCTGGTTCCATTTCATATGTGGACGCCTGATGTTTATGAAGGATCTCCCATGTTGGTTACGGCTTTCTTGGCAACTATTCCAAAATTTGCGGTTACCATGGCTCTTGTTCGTATAATGGTTGATGCTTTTCGTCCTGTTTTCCCTAGTTTGATACAGATTTTTATGTTTGTTTCTGTTTCTTCAATGGTTCTGGGTTCCGTTGCTGCGATTGGACAGAAGGACTTAAGACGTTTTATGGCTTATTCTTCTATAGTTCATGTAGGTTATGCTTTTCTCGGGCTATTGACTGGTACAGCTTTAGGAATTTCTGCCATGATTCGGTATATGGTAATATATTTGGTCATGGTTTTAGGGAGTTTTTCCTGTATGTTGTCTCTGCGTTACCAGGATGGAAAGAATATCAAGAATATTTCTGATTTATCGGGCTTATCGAAACGTGATCCTTTTTTGGCTTGTATATTGACCGTCCTCATGTTTTCGTTGGCGGGAATTCCTCCTTTTGCGGGTTTTTTTGGTAAGTATTTTGTTTTTTTTTCCGCGATAGATAGAAAACTTTATTTATTCACTATCATTGGTTTATTGTCTTCTGTAGTTTCTGCTTACTATTATTTGCGTATTGTAAAGGTTATGTGGTTTGATAAAGTCATTGATGATTCTATTCTCATCCTTGTTAGGAAGGAAATAAGACTGATACTTGGTGTTATTGGTTTTTTTGCTATTGCTTATTTCCTATTTGAGCGAAGCTTAAATTCTTGGATCGGCGTTGCTATGTCGTCGCTGTTTTGATGGTTCTTCTAGGTTCTTCTCAATGGAATGTTTGTCAAAACTTTCGTTATGAATTTTTTGATACTATCTTTTCTACAAACATTGAGTGTATTAATCGTGCGTTATCTGGTGATCCAGGTGGCTTGTGGATAGTGGCTTCTCGTCAGACGAATGGTCGAGGACGTAGGGGGAAAGTTTGGGTTTCTGATGCAGGAAATCTATATGCTTCATTGTTATTGGTTGATTCTTTATCCAAGGATTTGCTGGCGTTGTTACCGTTTGCTATTGCTGTTGCCGTACGTTCGGCTATAGCAAATTTTGCACCTATTGGAGTGGATATTAAAATAAAATGGCCCAATGATTTGTTAATTTTTCAGCGTAAGGTTGCGGGAATATTAATTGAGACTTCAAAATTGAAGAATGATTTGCAAGCAATTGTCATTGGGATAGGTATTAACATTGCACATTGTCCTAAGAATATTTCTTATCCAGTAACATTCTTGCAAAGAGAAGGGATTTTTGTAGAGTTAAAAGATATCCTTCAGATGCTTTTTCAAGAGGTTTCTCGAATATTGGTTATGTGGAAGAAAGGTGACGGTCAAGCGGAAATCATGAGAATTTGGCGTTGCTTTGCATCGGGGATAGGTGAATCGATAACGATCAATCTTCCTAATAATTCAATTTCAGGTCGTTTTATTGGAGTAGATGATTTTGGGCACTTATTATTAGAAGAAGAAAATGGTTGTTTTCGGGAGTTCTCTACAGGAGATATTTTTGGATAAAACGAAAGATAGTATATGATAAAACAGGAAGACTTAGTTTTTTTGCCACTTGGTGGTGTCGGTGAAATTGGAATGAACATGGCACTTTATGGATATGGCATTCCTGAAAATCGCCAATGGATAATGGTTGATTGTGGTGTTGCCTTTCCGAAAGATGATTTGCCAGGTGTAGATCTTGTTTTTCCAGATATTAGTTTCCTTTTAGAAGAGCGTAAGAATCTTGTTGCGATTATTATTACGCATGCACACGAGGATCATTACGGTGCGATTCTTGATCTATGTCCATTTTTAGGCGATGTTCCTGTTTATGCATCTCCCTTTGCGCTTGGTCTTTTAGAAGCCAAAAGTGTGTATGAACGTGTTCCCGCAGATGTTTTGTGCAAGCCTTTTAAGGCAGGAGATAAAATTGATATAAAACCATTTTTAATAGAAGCTGTGCAAGTAAATCATTCTATTCCTGAATCTATGGCATTCATCATACGTACTCCAGTAGGAAATATTGTGCATACAGGTGATTGGAAGCTTGGAGATACTGTGATTCCTGGAGGAATGACAGATAAGGATTCTTTATGTTCTATAGGTAAAGAAGGAGTCCTTGCTCTCATGTGTGATTCCACGAATGCAACGGATGAAGAAGCCTATACTTCAGAAGAAGAAGTGAGTGAAAATTTATACGATTTTATCAAAACAGCCGAGGGCTGTGTCGCGATTACAACTTTTTCGTCAAACGTTGGTCGGATTTGTAGTATTATCACTATTGCTAAAAAATTAGGACGAGAGGTATTGCTTCTTGGTTCTTCGTTGAAGAGAGTTGCAAGTGTGTCTAGTTCCATTGGTTTAATAAACCCAGATCAATCGTTTATTCCAGAAGAGAGTTTTGGATTATATGATCGCAAGAAGGTGGTTGTTATTCTGACTGGTAGCCAAGGAGAGCCACGTTCTGCGCTAGCTAAGTTGGCACGCAATGAAATGCGTAATATAACATTGCAGGAAAAGGATATAGTGATATTTTCTTCTCGTACTATTCTGGGGAATGAAATTGCGGTCAATGATGTGAAGAACAAGTTAATAGAACGTGGTGTCCGGGTGATAACGGAAGATTTAGAAAGACCAGTACATGTTTCGGGTCATCCGTATCGGAAAGATCTCAAAAGTATGTATGAATGGGTGAAACCAAAAATAGCAGTCGCAATTCATGGTGAACCTATACATCTTGTCGCGCAGAATGATCTTGCTTTGCAGATAGGCGTTCCTATCGTACCTTCTGTTCGAAATGGTCAAATATTACGCCTGTTTCCCGATCCAGTTGGGGTTATAGGTGAAGTCATTCATGGAAGGATTTTCAAGGATGGCTATTTGATAGGTGATTTTGAAGATCTCGGGATCGCTAAAAGGAAGAAACTTTCCCGCGTTGGTCATCTAGCTGCCAGTGTGGTTCTAGATGGTCATTGTGATATTATAGGTAAGCCAGAAGTTGTAAATATAGGCTTGCCGTCTTACTGCAGTGAAGGGAACCGGCTTAGTGAGATTTTGTTGAAGACAATCATGACAACTGTGGGCAATATACCTCGTTCTCAGCGAAAAGATTTTAGGTTATTACGTGATGCTATTAGTCGTGCCTTACGTTCTACTGTTGAACAGGTTTGGGGAAAAAAGCCTATAGTAACGATTTTTATTAATAAGGGATCTCGCAACTAAGATATGTGACGTCAAGTTTTGTATTTCCCCATATTATTGATAGCTTAGCGAATTTTCTGAAAAGGAGAGTCCTTTTTGGGTAATTTTGCATCCATTTAAGTTTAAGGATATGTTGAAACTCCGTTTTGGAGAGATTGTAACAACGATGTTGTTTCTATGCTTTTTGAAATTTCTTATGGAGTAGAGTGTTTTTTGATAAACGATGGAGGGATATGTAAAATTTCTTGATTTTTTTATCAAAAAGGATCTTTTTGGTTTTTTAGGAGTGTTTTCATGAGAATGTCGCGATATTTTTTGCCAATCATGCAAGAGATTCCTAAGAATGCAGAGATTATTTCCCATCAGCTTATGTTGCGTTTAGGGATGATTCGTCAGCATTCAAAAGGGATTTACTCTTGGCTTCCTTTAGGAAAAAAGGTTCTGGATAAGGTTAGTGCCATTATTCGTGAGGAGCAAGATCGAGCAGGTGCAATGGAGCTTTTGATGCCAACGTTGCAATCAGTAGACTTGTGGCGTGAAAGTGGTCGTTATGATTCTTATGGCAAGGAAATGCTGCGATTTTCGGATAGATATGATAAGCCAATGATTTATGGTCCGACCAATGAAGAATTAATGACGGATATTTTTCGTTCATATATTAAATCCTATAAAGATCTTCCGTTAAATCTTTATCAACTTCAATTGAAGTTTCGAGATGAGGTCAGGCCGCGTTTTGGTACGATGCGTTCCCGTGAATTCCTTATGAAAGATGCCTATTCGTTTGATTTGACACGCGAGGATTCCGAGCATTCCTATAATAAAATGTTCGTATCGTATTTGCGAATTTTTGATCGCCTAGGACTAAAGGCTATACCGATGCGTGCAGAATCCGGTCCCATTGGAGGGGATTTAAGCCATGAATTCATTGTTCTTGCCGATACGGGTGAAACGGAAGTTTTTTGTTGTAATGATTTTCTTGATTTGCCTATTCCGCCGAAAACCACAGATTTTGATGATGTCGTCGGTTTAAGAGATATCGTAGAAAAATGGACTCAACCTTATGCAGCGACTTCTGAGATGCAGGACGAAGTTCTGTTTAATTCTATTGCAGCCGATAAGCGACTTTCGGCGCGGGGTATTGAGGTCGGGCATATTTTTTATTTTGGTACAAAATATTCTCGACCAATGTCGGCTAAAGTTAAGGGATCAGATGGCAAAGAGCATCATGTGCATATGGGATCTTATGGAATTGGACCTATGCGAGTTGTGCCTGCAATTATTGAAGCTTATCATGATGAAAAGGGTATAATTTGGCCCCATTCTGTATCTCCTTTTGATATATCTCTTATGAATTTAAATATCAAAAACCAAGCATGTAGAGCTGTTTGTGAAAAGATCTATGAAACGCTCACCAAAGCAGGTGGAGAGGTTTTTTTAGATGATAGGAATGAGCAGGCTGGATCTAAGTTTGCCACGGCTGATTTATTGGGTTTTCCATTTCAAATGATTGTTGGTTCAAAGTTTATTGCTCATGGTGAGATTGAAATAAAGCATAGGGCGACGGGACAGATAGAAATTATGAATGCAGAGAGAGCCATCAATTATCTCATAGATTATTTGTGAGAAAGAATGAGATTATTGAGTATGAAAAAGAGCATAAAGATAAGTTTTTTTCCCAAATTTGAAAGAATGATTGCTTGGCGGTATTTGTTTTCGCGTCGTAATGAAGCGTTTATTTCTGTCTCTGCAATTTTGTCATTTGTTGGCGTTATGCTTGGAGTCATGGCATTAATAGTTGTGATGTCAGTTATGAACGGTTTTCGTTCAACTATCATTACGCGTATTTTGGGGATTAGTGGGCATATAACCGTTCAGCCGAGATATTTTCCTTTCAAAAATTATAACTCTCTTGTAGATCAACTTAGTTCTATTCCGGATGTTACGAAAGTTTTGCCTTTTATAAGTGGTCAGGCATTTATTTCTGGTCATAATCCTGGAGGATCTGGCGTATCAGTACGTGGTTTGACTAGAAATGATTTTTTAAAACTTTTTGATTCTACTTCGGATATTTCCTACGATAAAGAGGATAAATTTGATGAAGGCAAAGGGATTTATATAGGAGAATCTCTTGCCGATTCTTTAGGAATATCATTAGGAGATACAATAAAAATCCTCTCTCCTGATGGGGATATTACACCTCTGGGCATAGGGGCTCGCTCAAAGTCCTATACAGTTTCTGCAATATTTCAGACTCGTGTTCATGATCATGACAGCGGGATAATTTATATGCCGCTTAAAGAAGCGCAACTATATTTTAATATCGAAAATGCAATTTCAGGTATTGATATTTTTATAAAAGATCCTGATCTTGTCGCAAGAACATGTGATAAAATTCAAGGTATTTTTGGAGGGGAAGTATCGGTTGTTGATTGGAGACAACGATATCACACGTTCTTTTCGGCGATGGAAGTTGAGCACAACGTCATGTTTATTATTCTGACATTGATAGTTTTAGTCGCCTCTCTTAATATTATTTCTGGTTTGGTGATGTTGGTTAAAGAAAAAGGTCGAGATATCGCTATTTTGCGAACCATAGGCGCAAGTTCAGATTCTATTATGCGCATTTTTTTTATGATTGGTGCTTTTATTGGTTTTTCTGGAACCTGTGCGGGGGTTCTTAGTGGTGTAGCCATTTCCCTTAATATCGAAGCGATAAGGCAATTCTTATTGCGCTATTTTGGTGTCGTAATATTTAACACAGATGTATATTTCTTTAGTGAGTTGCCAGCTAAAATTTCTTGGCTAGAAGTCTCATTAGTTGTTATAATGGCGATTTGCTTGTCATTTATAGCAACGATTTTCCCTAGCAGGAGAGCTTCTCGCATAGATCCTGTAAAAGCTTTGCGTTATGAATAGGAGAGTGCGTTGAGCAATAGAGAAGTATTGGTTCTTCAAGGCATCAAGCAAAGTTATAGAGAGGTGAGTGGTGCTTCTTTATCGATTCTTAAAAACATTGATCTCAATTTGAAGCGAGGTGAAATGGTTGCACTTGTTTCCCCGTCAGGAACAGGAAAATCAACTATTTTACATATTTCAGGTTTATTAGAACGACCCGATGAGGGAAACATTATCATTGATGGTCAATTATGCAATGAATTGCCTGACAAGCAAAAAGCATCGCTACGTTCTTCTAAAATTGGTTTTGTATATCAGTATCACCATCTTTTATCTGATTTCTCCATAATAGAAAACATTATTTTGCCACAGATTATTTCTGGAATTGACTATGCCCAGGCACATCATCATGCCATGAATCTTTTGGATCGTATGGAAATGGCTCACTATGCCAAACGTCGTCCTGCTGATATTTCTGGAGGTGAACAACAGAGGGTAGCAATCTGTCGAGCAGTTGCGAATACTCCGTTGCTTCTTTTGGCAGATGAGCCAACAGGAAATCTGGATCCTGCGACAGCAGTACGGGTATTTGATGTTTTGAAGGATTTAGTATTTCATTTTGGTTTGGCAGCGTTAATTGCAACCCATAACCATGATCTTGCGGCACGTATGGATCGACAAATTACGATTAAGGATGGTGTCATTGCGGATTTATAAGTTATGCGTATATCGATTTTACTTTGGAAGATGTGCTAATATCATATAGTTTACATCCATATTAGTTGTAGATAGATACCATTGATTGAGTATTATATTGTAAGTTACGCCAATACGATCTATGGTTTTTACATCATTTTTTGCTAAAAGGGATTCGAGTTCTTCTGGCTTGACGAATTTCTCGTATTTATGAGTACCTCGTGGTAACCATTGCAGTAAGTATTCAGCTCCGATGATTGCTAATAACATAGCTTTTAAATTACGATTGATTGTGGAAATAAACATCAATCCATTATTTCGGAGAAGAGAACAACAGGTTTTCACGAAGTAATCAATACTTTCGACATGTTCTATGACTTCCATATTTAAAATAATATCGAAAGTTTCATTGGATGGGGAGATTTCTTCAGCACAAGCCACACGATAATCAATATTCACTCCTTCCATATGCGCATGATTTTTGGCGATTTCAATATTCTGATGGGAAGGATCTATCCCGACTACAGTTGCTCCCATTTTAGCCAGGGGTTCCGATAATAAGCCGCCACCGCAACCTAAATCTAATATGCATAATCCTTTTAAAGGATGTGAATTGTGGATATTGCATTTGAAATGTTGTACTATCTTGTTTTGGATGTAGGCTAATCGTAGCGGATTGATTTTATGGAGAGGGCTGAATTTGCCTTTAGGATCCCACCATTCAGAGGCTATATTTGAAAATTGTTCTATTTCCTTTTGATTTTTTGTCGTGTGGTGTTGAGATTTCGTTTCCATGCAATTAATTTCCTTCTGTGTTTTTATGGATATGAAGATTTTTTATGAGCCTTTTTTTTTGAAAAAGGATTGGAATGATTTTCAGATATCGCATATCTTTATAACAAAACCTGTATTGGATCTAGTATGGCACGTATTGTTATAAAATTTGGTGGTACGTCTGTTGCAAATATTGATTGTATCCGTAATGCCGCTTTGCATGTGAAACGCGAAGTAGATTTGGGACAAGAAGTTGCCGTCGTTGTATCGGCTATGAGCGGAGAAACGGATAGGCTTGTTTCTTTATGTCGGCAGATATCACTTCCCTATAGTATGCGTGAGAGTGATGTTGTCGTTTCTTCGGGAGAACAGGTTTCCTCTGGTCTTTTGGTATTGACTTTGCAGTCAATGGGTATTCAAGCTAGAGCATGGCAAGGTTGGCAAATTCCTATACTTACAGACAATTCTCATGGGGAAGCACGTATCTCTCATATAGATGGTGCAAAAATTATTTCTCAAATGGGCAAAGGACAGGTAGCGGTTATAGCCGGTTTTCAAGGATTGAGTCCGGAAGGATATATTACAACACTTGGTCGTGGTGGATCTGATACTTCGGCGGTCGCGATAGCGGCTGCTTTGAATGCAGATCGTTGTGAAATTTATACGGATGTTGATGGTATTTATACTACTGATCCGCGTATTGAGCCGAAAGCTCGTCTTATGCATAAAATATCCTTTGAGGAAATGTTGGAGATGGCATCTCTCGGAGCTAAGGTTATGCAAGTTCGATCCGTAGAGTTGGCAATGTTACATCAAGTTCGTCTTTTCGTGCGTTCAAGTTTTACAGATGCGAATAAATTAAGTGATGAGGAGCAAGAATTGCCAGGAACACTGATTTGTAGTGAGGAAGATATTATGGAAAAAGAAGTTATTACTGGGATTGCATATACCAGGGACGAGGCTCAAATTTCTTTAAGGCGCCTTCAAGATCGCCCGGGAGTATCGGCATCTGTTTTTTCTCCTCTTGCTAAAGCTAATATTAATGTTGACATGATTGTCCAAAATATTTCTGAAGATGGTCAGTATACGGATATGACCTTTACGACTCCTTCGTTGAGTTTACAAAAAGCGCTTACTGTTCTTGCTGATAATAGAGAAAATATTGGTTATGATGTTATTCAGCACGAGGATAAGCTCGTAAAAATTTCTGCTATAGGTGTTGGGATGCGCAGTCATGCAGGGGTAGCTTCAGATTTTTTTCTTTGTTTTGCGGAGAAGGGCATAAATATTAAGGCAATTACTACATCTGAAATTAAAATATCTGTCTTAATTGATAGTGAATATACTGAATTAGCTGTGCGAGCCTTACATTCTTGTTATGGTTTGGATGCAAAGTAAAATCGGTCTTGCCTATTTTTGGTGGTTTTTTTTAACAAGAGAAGTTTTATTGAAAGATATTCAAATAGAAAGATTTTGTATTCTTAAATATTTGCGATCTTTGAGCATTAAAGATTTTAAATATTAAATTTTTTTGAATAGATCAATCTGATCTACCCATAAGATGAGAACAGCTGGAATCCAAAAAAAATTAAAACTGGTATCAATTGGATTATAGGTATCAATGATTTGGTGTGTTCGCTAACAACGATATTTTGGATTGTTTTTTACCCATTGATGTCCGTAAAATCGGGAAAATTCTTCTCATGAGATACGCCAATGGGTTTTTATTGGTGCCAAGAGACTCTCTGATCTTGTTTTCCCAAAGAGAATATGAGGAGGTGAAGTTTTATTGTTAAAAGGTTAGGGATTGGCATAAAGAATATCTCATAGAATCAATGATTCTATTTTGGGTGGTAAGAGGAAATGATTTTGTTGATTGTATGGGGGATTTCCTTTGTATCGATAGTGAAGAAAAATAGTAGAATAATACAACAGAAAGTTGCACCTTGATTTAAAAAGGCAAGAGAACATATTCTAAAAAGCTTCTTTTAAATCAACGATTTATGTTTTTACAATCTTATTAGAAGAAAAGAGGGGATAAATAATCCCCTCTTTTAGGAAAACAATGAGTTATCACAAGCTATGGGATTAAATCATATACCTTTTTAATAAAAAGCAATAAATATATTATAAAAAATAATACTGCTTTTATACTGACCTTTTGTTTTAACTGTCTACTTCTTAGTATATGTAAAATAGGAAAGTGTATCCCAATGATGCACATAAAAACTTCGAAAATAAAGGCAATACCATTTCCTGCAGAAAAAAACGCAACTATCCACATAGCTATAGTGAAAGCATTTGCGCCAAATTTCTTTTCTACGATTACTTTCGGTAAACATAATCTGCTCATTTTTGACGCTAAATACAACATTGTCATAATGCTAGAGAATTGCATTATAAGCATTAAAGATAACTCTATACGATTAATTAACATTAAACCTAATTTATCTTTAAAAAACGCAGGAATTAAATTAATCCCTTGCTCTTCTGAGGTAAAAATAGATCCAGATACTAAGATAATGAGTACATATATAGAGCCAGCAATTATCGGAATCGCACGAAGAGCTTTCCGAAAAACTTTTTCATCCATATCGCTTTTTACATGCAATATAGTGTCCATTCCCACAAAACATCCCATAGCAAACAATAAACCAGAGATTATTGTGTTGAAACTGATTCCAAGAGTCATATTCTGTTTCAGAATAGAACTTTCAGGATGGCTATAAAAGAACAAGATCGCCACTATGATAAAAGAAGAAACAAAGAAAAATTTAATTAAATTGAATAAAACATCACTTCCTATTAATAAATTCTCATACTTTCCTCCTAGGAATAACACAGAAAATATTAATCCATACTGCACGATATTTGGTATAAAACCAAAACAATCAAGCGTTGTTTTTGTTAGTGAGGTCAGAATTGTTAAAATAACGACAAAATATATATAAAACAACCATGTGCATACTGTGTGATATTTTGGTTGAACTGCCATTACCATATCACGTATGTCGGTAGAATTTGTGGACTTTGCTAGATCTTCTAAAAGCAACATAAATTGGTAATAGAAGAAACCCATAAAAATAAAGGCTATCAGCAACGATAACATATTGAGATTATGCATCTGGGTTCCAAAATTTACTAAGAAATATGGTCCACAAGACACACCAGTAAACATTAACAACACTTGCATCAAACTTAATTTTTTTTTCATAAGTATATCCTATCAACTATTTCAAACGATTTAGGATGAACCTTGTTTTTCAATAAGGGATAAGCTTCAGTAGAGCCCAAAAACAAGAATAAATACACAACCCTTGGTGTAAATTAACGAATAATACAACAATGATTCTTAGAACCCTAATTAGGTTATGATCTTGCTTATTATGTCAAGGGGTGGAGAGGGATTTAAATCTTTGTTAAGGATAAAAAATGAATTCATGGGTAAAATTGCATCATATTTGATTGACCTCATCATTAAAATCTTTGAAGGGTTTTTTTTTCTTAAAAATCCTATCGCTGTCCTACTGGAGTGTGGACTGTCGATTATGGCTATACAGGATTTTATATTCGTGAGGGCATAAAGATATCGGAACAACAAGCGGATGAACTGCTCATCCAAGATACATCCAAGGACCTAAGCTAAGTATTCAAAATTTTTCCCATTTTTCTGACGTTGCTTTCAATCCCTAAAGAAGAAAGACATAACGTTCATTATCGCGAAGATCTTTAGAATGTGGCGGATATTGTTTTCTAAACATTAATCACATACCCACTCTTGTGGAGATTTTGTTTTCAATCTTGGTATCGGAACGTATCAGACTCGTATGCTCCGGAAACGTGTAGATTCTGAAGGTTGAGAGAACGCTTCCTGTGAAATGCAAAAATGGGTTTTGTCTGGTGGAAAACAATACGGATACGCAATCAAATGGAGCATTAAAGGATCACTCTCCTGAGAGACAAGATTCTTGTTTTAGAGATGGGGCTTATTGGGATGATTTATTGTTTTTACAGTATTTTAAGAGGTCATTGAACAATGACATTGCTCATCATAGATTATATAATGCGATAAAGTTCTATTTTAAAACTTTTGTAGTTTTTTTATTGCTTTTTCAAGGAGGCTTTACGCCGATACTCTATGAGAGGTTGAGGGGTGTGTGGAATCCTTTGTGATTTTTTCTTTTTATTGTAACGCCAGTTATGGGGGCGGTAGCGAATAAAATATGGACAGTTAAAGGGATCAGTTGTATCTTTTTATAAATGCGACTAAACCATTAAAAAAACAATTAAAATCAACAGATTGTGTTTTGTGTATCGTTCGTGATAGAAGAAAATTCAACGATTGATTGAAGAAAAATTCGTTTAATTCTTGATTTTTCTGAATTATTATGGGCAAAGTTTTGTGCATTTAGAAGACGCTTCAAGCGGGATTTTGAGAATGACGTTCCAATGGGTAGGTTAGAGGGCGCCTGAGTTGCGTTCCGCGCACATGATCTTTAAAAAGGAATGTTTGTCAAAATCAGGATATAAAATACTAAATGCATTGCAATTCGGTGAGACGAGAGGTTCTTGCATTTTTGTAGCAATTGAATAAATTCATGCAGGAATAGGCATGTGTTTCTGTGGATGTAAAGGTTTTTTTTTATTCAGTTTTCTGTAGCAATAGATTGCAATAATTCGCAAATTTTTGAGTTTGATATTTTGGGCGTAGGGAAAGGTTTTTTTTGATTTGCTCAATTCAAAGAAAATTTATGTAGATATTGATATCCCGTCAATTAATTAAGAATGTTCGTGTTGATGTTCCGATTATTAGTGATTTGAATATGCTACTTTCGTAGATTCCTTTGTATATTAATGGAGTATGAATGCTAGGAATCGTAACGTTAAACAAGGATTATATGTTCTCAATAGATGGAAATCGCTTTTTATGCGATGGCATTAATAAATATAGTATATGGTTTTGTTTCCAAGTTAGTGGAGTCGA
>NZ_JACETX010000046.1 GCF_014048425.1 Candidatus Liberibacter sp.
GGAATAGACTTTAATATGAGTGGCTTCATTTTTAATAAGTTTGCAATGCGATGATTGGCAAAGGTAAGGTAGTGCGGAATGTTTGGCAGGTAGGTGTGCGGATAGATTTTGAAAAAAAAAGATCTTTTGCAGGAGTGGGGAGTGCGTATTGTACGTTTTGTTTCAGTGCTTTGAATTGTTTTGTTTTTTATAACCTTAGATTGTTTAAAGAAAATTTAGAGCAATTTAATTGCATTTTTCTTTAATTTTGCGACTATTGTTTTCATATCATTTATCACCTGAAGATAAGGTTTAGTAGACATTTCGTAATTTTTTATTTATGCTGCAGGAAATAGAGCGTACCAAAAATATTGTTGCCATTATCTATGGATTTTTTTACTTTGGCTGTTATTTTATGAGCTTCAGGAAGATGTTTATGATTTTTGTTTTGAGGAGAGTGGGATTTCGTGTCTAAAAATCCAATGAGTCAATTTGTTGTCAAAAAGATTGTTCCAATTACTTTCGGAAACATTGATCTTTCGTTTACGAATTCCTCTCTCGCTATGTTGATTACTGTATTGATTGTCTTGTCTTTTTCTTGTTTTGCTGTGCGTAATTGTCGAACGATTCCAACGCGAATACAGTCTTTAATGGAAATTATATACAATTTTGTCATGTCTACGTTATGCGATGCGGCGAGTCCTCAAGCTAAGCAGTTTTTTTCTTTTGTTTTTTCGCTTTTTATTTTTATTTTGACAGCTAATATACTCGGTATGTATCCTTATCTTTTTTCATTTACGAGTCAGATTGTTATCACTGCAAGTTTTTCTGCTTTAGTAATATTGGCTGTTATAATTTCCGGTTTCTATAGAAATGGTTTGAAATTTCTTAGAATATTTATTCCCTCTGGGATTCCTGCTTTAATGGGTCCGATGGTTTTTTTTATAGAAATAACATCTTTCCTTTCTCGTCCGATTAGCTTATCCTTGCGCTTGTTTGCAAATATGTTGGCTGGGCATATTATGCTAAAAGTATTTTCTGGATTTGTTTTAAACTTGATTTATTTTGGTGGATTGGGAATAGTCCTTGCTCTACTAACTTTATTGGTAAATGTTGCTATAACTGGACTTGAATTTTTTGTCGCCTTTATGCAAGCATATATTTTTATGGTGCTCACGTGCTTATATGTTAGGGACGTATATGACGCTGATCAGCATTGATGGGGAGATGACTTCGATGGAGAGGTCATGATGTGTTTATTTAATAATAACTTGATTATGAGGAGTTTATAATGGAACAAGAGACAGTATTAACAGCGGTTAATTATTATGCCCAGGCATCGAAGTATTTTGCTATAGGATCAGCTTCCATAGGTTTGGGGTTGGTTGCTCTTGCTCTTGGAAGTGTTTTTAGGAGCTATTTATTAGGTGCTTTGCGCAATCCGTCTGCAGCTGGAGAACAGAAAGTGAGCGTTTTGATTTTCGCCGCGATTACAGAATCTGTAGGTATATTTTTGCTTCTTGTTATTATGCTACTTATTTTTGTGTCTTAAGATAAAAGCGGCATTAAATCTTTTATATGAGATGTTTATGAACTGTGAACTATGGCTGTGAGGGGTGTGATGTCTGCTTCAGAAGTCGATATGTATCCAAAAAAATCGGGGATAGTAGCGTTATGGATAATGTTAACACCGGATCCGTTGCAGTCCATGGTATTGCTAGTAAATTTCCTCCTTTTGATACTACTACATTTGTATCGCAATTTTTTTGGCTTGTGATCACATTTGGTTTTTTCTACGCCGTTATGCATAGGCTGGTTTTGCCTCGTATTGGTGCAGCTATAAAAAATCGTCAGGATAGGATATCGGGTGATCTTGATGAAGCTGCATCTATTAGAAAACAAGTTGATTCTATGATAGAATCCTACGAGAGGGATTTAGAAAATGCTCGTGTAAAAGCGAGACAAATTTTTAATAAAGCTTATGAGGATGCTAAGAAGAAACTCGATTCTGAGCGTAAAACAGCTGAAATAGATGCTTTACGTAAATTATCAGAATCTCATGAAAAGATGGAAAGCATGAAAGAAAAGGCTTTGGGAGATATTTCTTCTGTCGCGAAGGATATAGTGCAAGATATAGTTCAAAAACTGATAGGAATTTCTATATCTGAAAAAGATCTTAGATTTGTCATAGAATCATTGAAAAAGCAAGGGATTATTGATGTATGACTTATCTTGACGAGACCTTTTTAGCATTTGTTGCTCTTGTAGTTTTTATTTCAGTATTGGTATATTTACGAGTTCCTTCTATTTTATTGTCTTTTTTAGATTCTCGTGCGGATCGTATTCGTAATGAACTTTTTGAAGCAAGACGTTCGTGCAAAGATGCAGAAATTCTTCTAGCTCAATATAAAGAAAAATACAGTCAAGTTGAACAAGAAGTTCAAAAAATCATCAAGCTCTCTGAGCATAGGATAGAGGCTCTTGAGGCTGAGAATCGCCAAATAATAGAAGAAATTTTTGCTTCGCGTCTTGCAGCGGTGGAGAGAAATATTCGTTCTGCAGAGTCGGAGGTTATGCGCTCTTTCTATTCGAAAGCAGCGGATATTTCTATAGAAATTTCTAAGAAAATCATTTTTGAGAAAATAGATAGTAAGTTGGAATCTAAAATTTTTCAGAAATCTATGGATGAAATTAAGAAAAATTATAATTAGTTTTATTGTCGTTTTTTTCCATCCCTTTAGGGAGGGAGAAAGAGGATTCTGGATCAATGAAGAATCTTCATATAGTGCCTTATTAGAAAGCAAGAAGATAGGTATATTATTTTATTCCGACCGCATTACCCCAAAAAAGTGGTGATACAATGACAGATACGATAGTAGAGTGATGGTATTCTGTGCTTCGTGCTTTGTTTTGGAAAACTATTTGTCAAGAAGATCTACCCTAGATGATTGTGCTTTGCATCCCGATATGTCAGAATCGTCGTTTGAAAAAGTAGGTGATGTGTAATACGAAACCTCGTTTGAGGAAAGAAGAGACTTTAAGGACGAGGGGGGATATAAACAGGGAATAGTTTTCTATGAGACGCTCAACTATCTTGTATAGATTGAAGGATTTTGGATTATAGAATAGTTCGCAACCTATTTATTTGAGCAGACCTTGAGGGATGGAGGTTTTATGAGATCCTTTTTTCGTTATATTTTACGCTCGACAGAGTCGAACGAAAAGAATTGTTCCTTTTTTCAGGACGATAGTTATCACTAGTCTGAAATTCACTTTCCAGATATGAACGCCAATTATTCTTTCAAGATTGAATTTCTTGTGCAAAAAAATTTTTTCGTCTGTCAAGAGATTTGCGTGCAATTCAGGTGATCTGCATAAACTAAACCATAGACTTATGTGAGTTTATCGATACATTTTAGGATTCGCAAATAACGGTTCATCACCTTTATATTGAATTTCTTGAGTAGATATTTTGTTTGTAAATATTTCTCATTTTTATCAATATTTTTGCCCTGTATGCTTTAGTATATTAGAAAACCATGCCACTTCTGGATCAAACGTTTTTCCTCCTCGAATATCTTCAAATTTGATAACACGCAAGAGATTGTCTTGTCTTTCATCCTCTCCTATCACGCCAGATATACCCGAAATTGCGCTATCCACAGCAAGAATAACCATTTTTCGTATAAGGTTCAAATCATCTTCTTCAGCGGGAGCTGAACGAGCAAAATAACCTGATTTTTGTACAATAGAGCGCTCTGCTTTAATAAGAGTTGAAAATTTCTGAGCAAACCACGAACCGACATTTATTGTGTCTAGGCGAATATGGCCAAAAGAATCTTGAGGGACATCGTTCCCAACAGACTTCCGTTCAGCAACAATAGTATCAAGACAAGCCCCTTCGGAAACGAATAGAGCAACTGATCCTTTAGTTTCCAATACCTTTCCAAGGCGTTCACTTTCTTCTTCAAGATTAAAGCACATTTCCGGCAAATAGATACCATCTATGCCCTTAAAACTAGGAGAGAACATGAAGCCGTCAATGTACTGTCTGTCGTGAATCATTTCTAGATAAGATCGCGCAGAACAAGCTGTCAACCAACCACAATTTCTACCCATAATCTCATGAATAATCAAACTTTTTGGAGATGCACTGCGCTCATTGGAAATATTATCAAAAAATCTTGCACTGACGTTGGCAGCTGTCAAAGCACCTAAAGACTGATGTATTGGAGCAATATCGTTATCTATTGTTTTAGGTAATCCAACAACGGTGAGTTTATAACCTGTTGTATCAAAATAACGAAGAAGATCGGTCGCTGTAGTATTTGTATCATCACCTCCTATAGTATGGAGAATAGTGATTTTATCTGCCATAATTTGCTGAGCAGCTACTTCTAAAGGATTTTCATTTTCCTTGATCAAATTCCGCTTGATACAATCATCGGCATTCGTGAGTTTTACGCGACTATTCCCTATAGGAGAGCCACCATAACCAACCAATACATCAGCATGTTGACGCATATGAGGAGATATCTTAAAGCTATCGCCTAAAAGCAACCCTTGGTATCCGGAACGATAAGCAATCAAATCTGCTTCTGGTATAACCTTGCTATAGCGTTTAATGAGCATACCAATAACCGCAGATAGGCATGGAGCAATACCTCCAGAGGTTAAAAAAGCAACTTTTTGTTTGACCATAATCTTTCCTAAGACAAGCTTTATTATAATATAAGGTTGAGAATAGTAGATCGGAAAATTTTGTATATTACCTTAACTATAAAGCGATCGTGAAAATAACTCAAGATATAAACAGAATTTGGGTTGAGACAAGATCTGATTTTTTAAACCACGATATTCTTTTTTAAGTTTTTCGGATGGAGTATTGTGGTTTTTTTTTTCATAAGGCGTAATTCATTGTTTTGATTTTCTATGTCAGTAGATGCTTCCTTTGATTTGTATTGACAGGAAATAAAATAGGTATTTTTTCCTTAAAATCAACATACTATCAATTCTATTTATTTTTGCATAGAGAAGATATTCTTTGTCTTTTCTGAAATCCTCTTCATCCTATACAATGAGGATTTTAACTGTATTCAGATATGATCCTGAAGTACTTAAGTATATTTTTATTTTATCGGGTTGCTTTAAAAGCCATCCTTATTTTGTCAGGGAAAAATATATAATTTGAGCTGAAGTAGTAGGGTTTTCCAGATGGACTCAGGATAATTAGCCAAAAGATGACTTCACTGCAGGTTTCCATCTGGAATACGGCGTTAGCGAAAAGCTGACTTCACTGCAGGATTTGCTCCATCTAAGGTTATATAATCTTCATAAATGTTTTTTGGGACTATTCGTTTTGGCTTTTCTTGTAAAACTCAAACGCTGAATCGAAAGTGCATGATATCACCATCCGCCACAATATACTCTTTTCCTTCATCTCGTGCTTTTCCTGCTTCCTTAGCAGGATTTTCTCCGCCTAAGGTTATATAATCTTCATAAGCGATTGTTAAAGCACGTATGAAGCCACGTTCGAAATCAGAATGAATAACACCTGCTGCTTTTTGAGCGTTTATTCCACGCGGCACTGTCCAAGCATGTGTTTCTTTAGGGCCGACTGTAAAGTATGTTATCAAATTGAGCAGTCGATATCCGGAACGAATAAGGTGTTCAAGGCCAGATACAGATATTCCTAAATCTTTCATGAAGAGAGCAGATTCTTCTTCTGAAATTTGTGCCATTTCTGCTTCAATTGCAGCGGAAATAACAATCATTTCAGCACCTTGACTTTCAGCGAGTTTTTTAACGGCTTGGGTATACTCATTTCCTGTTACAATGTCATTTTCGGAAACATTGCAGACATACAGAACAGGTTTAGACGTTAGAAGGTTTAAATCTTTGAAAATACGCATCGAATCATGGTCAAGGGATGTCAATAAAGTTCTGACAGATTGGCCTTTTTCTATCAGGCGAAGACAAGAAGAAATAACAGATTGCGTGAGAACTATGTCTTCAGAAGTATAATGTTTCTGTTTTTTATTTTTCTCAAAAAGTCGTTCAATCTTTTCAAGATCAGAGAGCATCAGTTCGGTTTCTACCGTTTCGATGTCATTAATGGGATTAATATGATTCTCAACATGGATAATATTATCGTCTTCAAAACAACGCAATACATGCACAATCGCGTCTACTTCGCGAATATTTGCAAGAAATTGATTGCCAAGACCTTCGCCTTTTGATGCCCCACGCACCAGTCCTGCAATATCTACAAATGACATACGAGCTGGAATAATATCTTTCGAATGAGCAACATCAGCTAATTTACGCAAGCGTGTATCAGGGACAGCAACTTCACCAGAATTCGGTTCTATCGTACAAAAAGGATAATTCGCCGCTTGAGCTGTTGCTGTGCGTGTCAGCGCATTAAAAAGAGTCGATTTCCCAACATTGGGAAGTCCCACAATACCACATTTAAATCCCATAAAAACTTATCCTTTTTCAAAAATTGCACTTATCTTGAAGCAAAGAATGACGATCAGGTCAAGGTTCAAGACAATAAATACTATTTTCAAAGATAAACGAACTCTTGAAGAAGAGTTGGCGTTGCAGAATCTGGCTGTCTAAAAGAAAAGTTGGTGTTGCGGGAGCGGGTTTTCTCAAAGTTGATCGTCCAGCATATTTGAACTTGCCAAAATAGAAAGTAAAACCAAGATGGAAAGCGATACCATGCACGATACATCGGCTCTCGTAGAGGACTGTCAAAGCTCAGAGCGTAAAAAGTGGTATGAGAGATTTGCATTAGAATGGCTTGAATTCTTTTAATAAGACCCCTGATCACTGTTCAGTGGATTATCATTCTCTTATCCGATAGCCAAAATGGGAATGATGATAGTAGAGATCAAACAACATGGTATTTCTATTTCATTGTTTAACATGGTTCTTGGTGATTTTGAACAAAATCTTGTGTCTTCCATCGTTGGCTATTGGTTTTGCGATAGGACGGTCTTGATCAAAAGCTTTGAGGGACTGAGATTAACAGCCTATCGATTATATCCCGATGGCTTTGCTATGCTCCTTTATCCAAGAGATAATCTCTTTTATTTTAGGATTTGAGTATACAGGTGGGATTGTGCAAAAGAGGAGGGGGGGGAATCATTGTTTCACCCCCAAAAAAGTTTGACAAAAATATGAAAAATATCAAGCAAAAACAATATTTTATTTTTTTATGTATGAGATTTGTAATATCTAGATATCAGATATTTTCCCTGTTCTATCTTTGACATATGAGATGGAAGTTATAATGCCTTACAAGCTTTTCCTCAAGAAGAAGGTAAACCATTGAGTTCTGCACCGGAATGATGTGCAAGTCCAACGATGAATAGAAATATCCATCTTCAAGCAAGCTTTAATGAGTATAACCATAAAGAACAGTTGTGCACGGCAACAATTGTTTTTAGGGAATTTCAAAACCTCCCTAAGATTGTGGGTAAGCATCAATAAATCAATTGTGCAGTTTCATAGCTTTATGCGTCCTTTTCCTCTTGGGCATACGCTGCAAGAAGTCTCTTATCTTCTTCGGCATATGCCCACCCCCCAAAAAAACAGATAGGTTCAGATGTTCGTGAGGGCATGTGTATTATGGCAGATAGGGCTGATGAATTTCTCAAGTTGGCTTGGCTTAATGTTTTACTCCATTTCCGTTTTAATACTAGCTTGAGGATATTAAATTATACGGTTTATTTTTGTGCACCGATAACTTTGTAATACTCTACCATTTCAAATTGAGGGATTTTTCGTCAAGCGAACCCCATATAAATAGAGACATGAGGAAATTTATCAGGCTCTTTCTCTCCAGAGAAATCCCCAGAAAAGTCCTGCGACCATATCCTCAAAACGAAGAAAAAAGCAAAATTACCACACCAATAAACGGTGTAAACGTCACAATTGAGAATTGCCTCCATCGCTTATAAATAAATCAGAAGCATCCCGATGCAAACAAAGATCTTCTTTTAATCCCAATTGAGAAGCAACTTTTTTAATAGCAAAACAAGTGGATACAACACCAAATGACGAAACCTCTATGGGCAGAGAACCTTGACCAAGAAAATAAATCACCTTGGTCTCGTCCGCAATAACGACCCCATACGGGAAGATATGCTCGCTACGATTTTTTTTTCATGAAATAGAGCCCCTCTACGCCCCTTAATAAGACGCAAGCGAGAATCTGTTTCATCACAACCATCTACGATTAAATCAATACACGATACATCCTCAATCGATCGCAAAGGAATACGATGTTCCTTGCAAAAACTTTCTGTATATCGCGAATTCAATACCTTGCACACGCAAACCATCTGTAATCCTTTGCGAAAGAAGAAGGAAGTGGCATATCCCCCCATAAAACATTTCTTCTCAATAGTCTTAGAGTAACCAATAGAGTGAGCAAAAAGAAGAAGAGTATTGAATATCTCTACTAACTACGGGGAACATGGATCTCCATTTCGTAATAAATTTCCAGTTGTTTCATGCTTTGCCATATTGACTTTTAGGGCTAGATTAAAACCACAATTTTCGTTTGTATTACGTTCAGGTTGAGTGTTTTTTCAGGAGCAGCAAGAGAGAAATTATCTTCATTTTTAAGTGTTTTTTCTCCCAACCTACGTTGTTCTTTTGATTGTGATTTATCTATTACAGGAACAACAGGATTTGCTGGATCGCTTGCATTTTGAGGTATATTTTCGTCCAACCTAAGCCATTATTCTGACTGCGATTTATCTATTACGGGTGCAACGGAGGGTAATGGGTTTTTCTGGATCTATTACAGGTGCAACAGGATTTGCTGAGTCGCTTGCATTTTAAGGTATATTTTCGTCCAACCTGAGCCATTATTCTGACTGCGATTTATCTATTACAGGTGCAACGGAGGGTAATGGGGTTTTTCTGGATCTATTACAGGTGCAACGGGGGGTAATGGGTTTTTCTGGATTTATTACAGGTGCAACAGGATTTGCTGAGTCGCGTGCATTTTGAGGTATATTTTCGTTTAATCTGAGCTGTTCTTTTA
>NZ_JACETX010000032.1 GCF_014048425.1 Candidatus Liberibacter sp.
TGTTTTCGCGATTTTCTACTTGTCGAGAGAGCTGAGAAAGGGCGATAATTGGTATGTTAAGTTCTTTTGCTAAGGCTTTGAGCCCCATAGTAATTCCTGTGATTTCGAGAGTACGATTTTCTTCAGATCTTTTGGATGCCGTCATGAGCTGTATATAGTCCACGATAAGAAGGTCAAGTCCATGTTGACGCTTCAATCGGCGTGCACGTGCTGATAGTTGAGCAATTGAGATACCGCCTGTTTGATCGATATAAAGTGGCAATTTTTGCATTATCTGAGAATATCCGACAATTTTCTCATAGTCAGGTTGTGTTATCTCTCCTCGGCGTATTTTAGAAGAAGAAACTTCTGTCTGTTCAGATATAATACGGGTAGCAAGTTGTTCAGAAGACATTTCCAGAGAGTAGAAACCAACAATTCCACCATTAAGAGTTTTGGGTACACCATTTTCTTGAATCTCAGATTTATATGCATCCGCTACGTTGTATGCGATATTCGTTGCTAGAGAGGTTTTCCCCATACCAGGGCGTCCAGCGATAATGATAAGATCGGAACGTTGTAATCCTCCCATCTGATCATCAAGAGATTGGATTCCTGTAGAAATTCCAGCAAGTTTTCCGTCTCGGCTGAAGGCCTGTCCAGCCATGTCTATGGCTATAGTCATTGCATCAGAAAATGATTGGAAACCTCCGTCATATCGACCATTTTCTGCAAGATTGAATAATTTTCGTTCTACTTCTTCAATTTGAGATACGGGAGATATTTCAATTGATGCCTCGTAGGCTACATTCACCATTTCTTCACCAATATTGATAAGTGAACGGCGAAGTGCTAATCCATAAATTGTTTTTCCATAATCTTCTGCATTGATTATTGAAACTGCTTCTGAAGCGAGACGTGCTAGATATTGAGGTATCGTCAAGCCTCCTAAAGCATCCGTGGATGACAAAAAAGTCTTTACAGTAACGGGATTGGACGTCTTTCCCATCTGTATTAGTTTGCCGGATATTTCAAAAATCTTTTGATGAATTCCTTCAAAAAAATGCGATGCTTTCAAAAAATCTGAAACGCGATAAAAAGCATCGTTATTGACTAGAATAGCACCAAGAAGAGCCTGTTCTGCTTCAATGTTATTAGGAGATTCGCGGTAACATGAAGCCATTTTAGGAGCAGAAGCTATATCTTGGATAGTATCAATCATCTTGCGATTTCCAGTATAATTGAGAAGGTCAACAACTTAGCAACGTATCAAAAAATGAATCCTCAAAAATCCGGATAAATCAAAATATTTTTCCCATATAAGCGGATTTTTTTAAGTATCTTAATCTGTTTTTCTTCAATCAAAGAGTCAAGATATTAAATGTTTTTCAAAGTATAAATTATAGTTGTCCGTATGAGAGATTTAACATAAGACTGAGACTATTTTCTTCGATTTATTTTGGAGAAAGATTTGCTATCAGCAAACTAAGTTTCTGATTCCATTTGTTTTTCTAGGTCATTTTCCTTTTGTTTTTCTGCAACAAGTTCCTCTTTTTCCCCTGCAATAAGTTCTATTGTTCGCAATGATTCTTCGGTAGAGCGTGCTACATTCAATTGAATCTTGACATCAATATCGGCATGAAGTGATATTGCCACATTGTGTATACCGATTGACTTAATCGGTGAATCAAGAAGAATCTGTCTCCGATTAATTTTAAACCCTTCTTCGTTCAAGAGATCGACTATATCACGAGCGGTCACAGATCCGTAAAGATGACCGGTGTCACCTGCAGAACGAATCAGAGTAAATGTCTTTTCCTTCAAAACTTTTGACAATTCTAAAAACTGTGATTTTAGTTCAAGATCTTGCGCCTCAAGAGAGGATCGTTTGGCCTCAAACAATACCTGATTTGCTTCATTTGCTCTCAGAGCTTTTTTAAACGGCAAAAGATAATTACGGGCATAACCATTTTTGACATTGACTATTTTTCCTATAGAGCCAAGATTTGGTATGCGATGAAGAAGAATAACTTTCATTTTTCAGTCCTTTCTCAGGGCAGGCTTATAAATACAATACTATCTCAATATTTTGGAGGTTTCGCTGGCGTCACAACGATTAAGCGTGCTGTTTCAGCAAGCCCGTAAGCGACAATGATCAAAAGTGGTATTATAGACACTGTTGAGATATAAACAAGTGATAATGCTACAAAACCCCAGGTTTTATTGCGCATCAGAAGATGTAAACGCGCAAATCCGGACAGGAGAAATCCAGCGCCGAATGCTCCGGTTGCTCTGCCAGCTATTGCTATTGGATGTTCGTAGAATAACAATATAGATATACTAACGGCAATAATCGGAATAGCAATATGGTTCATTCTCAAAGAAGACGGCATATCTTCGCGCATACGCTGACTCAAGTTAAAATAAGACGCAATTCGCATCGCCATATACCAAACTGCAAAAAGTATTATAACCCAAATAAATCCTTCCAGAACAGTTCGTAAGACGATTATAAAGCTCTTGATTTTCTCAATCTGTGAGATATGTGGAATTTTATCAGGATAATCTTTGTATGCTATTCTGATGATTTCAGAAGCCATTTCTTTGGAAGTGCCATAAATAACCTTAGAAAGAAATGTTGCGATCATAGTTGCCAGAACACATATATATGTCGCTATATCAGCTAAGGGATACCACGCAACATGGTTTTCGGATCCTCCAATTTCGCTTGCTGGACGAGCCAGGCTGGAAATGTGCCCTAAGAATACTGATGGTAAAAGAAAAGTAAATGCTATTAAGAAAGATAGTGACGGAGAAAATAGGATAGCAAGAATAAGGGAAATAAATAGCGTTGCAGCTAGTGCCGAGACATTCCCAAATCCCAAACTGATAGTTAATACCAGTACGGGCAAACTCATCCATAAAAAAAACACAAAAAAACCTATCTCATAACACAATAATGCAGCAAATACAAAAAGAACAGCCAAAACTCTCCCGTAAGTTATCTTTGAATTTTTTCGGGACAATCCCATACTACCTTTCTATAATTTTTCCCCTTTTAAATCCCAATAACTGGTCTTTCTTTAACCAAGTAACTTGCCAAACTTTTTCTCCGAAGGGCATCAAAAAATATCTTCTTCCAGAAGATCCTTTCCTTAAAGAACCACGTAGGGAAGAAGCCCAATATAACGTGCACGCTTGATAGCTTGTGCAAGTTCTCGTTGTTTCTTATGAGAAACGGCTGAAATACGAGAGGGGACTATCTTACCGCGCTGAGACAAAAAACGATTCAAAAGACGAACATCCTTATAATCAATCTGAGCACCATCTTTTCCAGAAAGAGGACAAGACTTACGGCGATGGTTAGTGGGTCTACGTGAAAAAGGTGCGGACGCAACTAAAGTCACTGCAATATCTCCTTTTATAATGTTTTTTCTTCATGAAAATGGCGCTTGCGATCAACATTGCGATCTCGCATTGGCCGATTATTCCTATCATCACGATCGCGTTTCTGCATCATAACGGAAGGACCTTCTTCATGAGATTTTACGGCAACAGTGAGGTAACGCAAAACATTCTCATTGATACGCATCTGACGTTCCATTTCTTGAACAGAAGCAGAAGGGGCATCAATATTCATCAAAATATAATAGACTTTGCGATTCTTCTGGATGCGATACGCAGCGACACGCAATCCCCAGTTTTCAACCTTACATACTTTTCCACCATTCTCCTCAATCAGTTTCTTATATTGCTCAACTATTTCGCCAACTTGTTGAGTAGAAATATCCTGACGTAAAAGGAAAACATGTTCGTAAAGAGCCATATCTAACCGCCTTCCTTTGCGTTTTTTCTCAACTTTTTCCCCTTCTTAATACACAAAACCAATATACCAATAGAAAAACAAAATCTATGATACACCGCTTACCATAACGAATAATACTCTCCTAAAGTCAAAATCGTACATGTGTTTTTTCTAAAAATCAAGTGGTCAAGATATTGCTTTTAAACAGCATTTGATGTTTGTGAGAATGATTTTCGCATGAAATTTTATAGAGCGTGATATTTTTATTTGCAATAGAAGGGAGTATTGGATGATTTTTTCTGATAAATTGATGATTTCGCCAGTCTATTTGCATGCCTAATATGGTATATTCTATATCGCTGTTAGAACAAGCGACCGTCTCACTATGCAATATCGGTCTCAGGATGGGCATGTATCATAATTGTATTCATCAAGTTTTTTTCATGGATGGATCTGCATTTGTATTTTTAAATTTCTTGTCGTCAATTTCCTTGGATCAGGTACTATGAAACCTGTGTTGAAAGTGAAAGGATATTTTGATTATGCCATCATATCGTTCTTGCGGACTACGACTCATGCTCGAAATATAGCAGCTGCCCGGTAGTCTATGGCGAGCTACGGGTATGCGAGAAGGTGATTTTGGCAAGCCGATTATTGCTATAGTGAATTCTTTTCATTTAATTTGTTCCGAGGCATGTGAGCCTCTCTGAGATTTAGGGCTCTTTGTGGCAGATGAGATTGAAAAGGTAGGTGGTGTTTCCAAAGGTTTTAATACTATAAAAAAAAATTTTTATCGAAGCTTGATTGTGCGTTAGTTGTTTTTATGTTTTTAGCATGCCAATTATAGGCGGATTCTATGATATCGTGTAGTGTATATTTTGGATACCAATCTAAAATCTTTTTTGCTTTTTGATTGTCAGCCAAAAGTGCAGGAGGATCGCCTGCACGTTTAGCCATATAAGAGACGGGAATTATACAGTTGTAGAGAGATTCGATGGTAGACAGGATATTCTTGACTGTATTTCCTGTGCCAGTCCCGAGGTTGAGAACGGCAGTTTTTCCTCCATTGAGTAAATATTCTAACGCCATTACATGTGCATTGGCCAAGTCCAGTACATGAATGTAGTCGCGTAGGCAAGTTCCATCGATTGTATCGTAATCCTGTCCAAAAATTTTGAAGTGATCTTGATAACCTAAGGCTGTCTTAATTGCCAGTGGAATAACGTGAGTTTCAGGGTTATGCCATTCACCAATTAAGCCTCCAAAATCAGCTCCAGATGCATTAAAATATCTGAAAATAACAGACTGTAATCCGTTGTTTTGATTGTGATCAAGAAGAATTTTTTCTGCCATATATTTGGTATATCCATAAGGATTTATTGGTTTTAAGAGATGGTTTTCCGTGATTAATTTTTCTTGTGCTATACCATAGATTGCGCAAGTAGAAGAAAATATAAAAGCTCTTACATTCATTGCTGTGGAAGCTACAATGAGTTTTAAGCTTCCTATAACATTGGTTTCATAAAATAAAGATGGGTTTTTGATGGATTCGTTAATATTTGTTAGGGCTGCAAAGTGCATTACAGATATGGGTTTGTATTTTATAAAAATTCTTTGAAGACTCAAGAAATCACGGATATCTGCTTGTTCCAGAGGTCCCCATAAAACAAATTCAGCGTGTCCACTTGATAGGTTGTCCAATACAACGGGGAAAAACCCCCTTTCAGATAGGCAACGACACGTATGAGCTCCGATATATCCCGCTCCTCCTACAACAAGAACAGTTTTATTTCCCATGGATATTTTCCTAAAATATTTTGCATAGAAGTAAACGAGGGCATTTTGCAAGGAAAAGGGATTATTAAATTTTCTTGATGTTTTAGTAGTTAAAGATTACACGAAATATCCTGAATCTAGATGTTTTTAAAAAGAAATTTTGTAATATTGATCATTATAAAAAAAACATTGACTGTATGTTAAGAAAATATTTTTTCAGAACTTAACGAAATTTGATGTAGATGTCGATGGGGATGGTAGAGTTGATATAGTAGATTCTATGGATTATAGTATCGGAATCCTTAGTGCTAAATCAGTCAAAAAACAAAAAAGAAAATCTTAGATGCTGTATTCGTGTAGTCATGCATGATGGTGGCAATGCAATTTCACGTATACCATCGTAGAGAAGATCACAAAAATCTTTTTAGTGCCTCGTTGAAGTTAAAATATAAAAAATTGATATAAGCTATACTAAACCTCGCAGTTTTATCCTCATTTCAAATACATGGCAGTTAAGTTATTGATAAAATGATTTGTATTGGAGTAGCGTATCATTTTAGAAAGAGGATACGGAACAGAGCGATCAGAACACGTATAACTTGAAATTATATTTTAGATATTCTGGTTGGATATTTTTATAAATCTGCTTTGTAATCATAGAAATTGGTTTTTTTACGAGAAAAATCTTTGTCTCCACAGCATGGTTATGTAATGTAGATATGTTGGTTTTCTAGAAAAATAAAACATTCCGATAGAGTCATTTCTTTGTCCAATAATTTTTGGATTTTTCGCATATGGATAGGTTTTCAAGTTGGATTTATTATTGTTATGAATCGCTTTAAATTCCCTTGAATTGTAACAAAAGAACTGATTTTAGGAGATAATAGGGAGGTATATGAGATGGCTTGCGAAATCAGGCATTTCTCGAATGACCTATATAAAAGTGATCTAAGATACTAAAATACAATAGCATTTTCGTGAAAAATATTTTGCGTATCAAGGGGTGTCCTTATCTCTTGTTGTTGCTGATATTTCCAGCATATTCTCAGTTATTAGTATTTTATATATGGGAAACTGAATCAAGAGATAGAAGAAGACATGCCCTCAAAGTAATCAGATTATTTAAAGTGCCGATCGGGATAATATTTGGCTTTGGAGCATAGCTATGATGTGTGTGGTTATTCTCTTGATATTTAAAATATAAGATAATCAAGAACTCTTGAAAGATATAAATATTTTATAAAAAATGGTAGGCATGGCAAGAATCGAACTTGCGACCACTACGATGTCAACGTAGCGTTCTACCACTGAACTACACGCCCATCCTTATGATTATGGATCATATAGTATAATACTATTGACTGACAACTGATTTATAAGTTTTTTACAGTTAATCTTTAACCATGAGCAACCGGTTTACTTCATTTACGAGATCACGTAAATGAAACGGTTTTGAAAGAATTTTTGCATTTTTAGGAGTGCTTGAATCCGGATTTAAAGCTACAGCTGCGAAACCCGTGATGAACATTACTTTTAAATCAGGATCTAATTCAGTTGCTCTACGTGCCAACTCAATTCCATCCATTTCCGGCATGACAATATCTGTTAGGAGAAGAGAAAAAGGCTCTTCACGAAGTCTGTTATATGCGCTTTCTCCGTTATTAAAGGCAATAACCTCATAACCAGCCTTTCCCAAGGCTTTAATCAAAAATCTACGCATATCGTTATCGTCTTCCGCGAGAAGAATTTTTTGATTCATTTCGTAGAACCGTTATTTTGAGAAAGTGATTTTAATTTCACATTTATTTTTAGTATCATAACCCAATTCAAAGAGGAAATTCCTCATATATGATAGATAATCTGCATGTCTGAATAACCATCTCCATTCACAGAGATAGAGATATTTACAACATACAGCATTATAAATCTATTGTCTGATATTTTTTATAATACATCAGGCATGCTCCGTGAACAATTTTATTTTTCTTTTTAAGGAAGAGTAATATCGCTATGAATTTCAGGATATTTAACCTTGATATCCATTTTATAGGGGATACTATAAAAGTATATTTCTTTCTAATCCATAAACAAATATTTTTTATCACCACGCGGGAAGAACTTCTCTTTTTAGAAAGACACTCTTTATATACTGCTTAACCTCTTCATTCTGATAAGATTCCACTAAAGTTTTCACCCAGGGTTTACCAATATCTTTAGATTGAATTACAATTAAATTTGCATAAGGGTTATTTTTTTCTTCTTCTGAATAAATGGCGCTGTCGGAATCTATGTTCGCTGATATAGCGTAAGTCGTATTAATAACAGCTGCGTGAACATCAGCAAGCGAGCGAGGAATTTGTGCTGCATCAAGTTCAATAAAGCGGATTTTTTTAGGATTTTCGATAATATCGGAAGTATCTCCTTTGATTTCAGACTTGCTTTTTAATTTTATGATACCACTTTTTTCAAGCAGCAAAAGTGCTCTTGCAAGGTTGGTTGGATCATTAGGAATGGAAACCAAAGCTTGTTCAGGAAGATCTGCAGGATCTTTGATTTTATAGGAATATAATCTGATAGGAGTGACGATAGTAGTGGCTATAGAACTAATTTTATAGTTATTGGCGGCAATCTGATTGTCAAGGTATGGCTTATGTTGAAAGGCGTTGGCATCTAAATCACCTTGATCCAGTGCTCGATTAGGTGTTATAAAATCTGAGAATTCAATGAGTTCAATATCAAGTCCTTTTCGGGCAGCGATTTCTTTAACTTTTGTCATTATTATAGCAGAATCGCCCGGATTTATGCCAACCTTTATGTAGGTGATCTTTTGAAGATCTGCTATGTTGTTAGTCTGTCGATTTACCGTTATATAAACTACTACAGTAGTGAGCAATAAAATAATCAGAGTGCTTGTAGACCATATCATGCGCGAAGATATTCTTTTCTCTTTATTTTCTCTAAAACGTTTATCAATTCGCTTGCTAATGACATTACCGAGATACTGTATGATTTGTACAACCATTATGATTACAAGCACTATAGAAATTGTCACTTCGGGCATAAATCTTTGGTAACCGAAACGAATTGCCAAATCACCTAAGCCTCCAGAACCGATGGCGCCAGCCATGGAGGAATAGCCTATTAATCCGACAAGCGCGACTGTTAGATTTGCAACTATACTTGGTTTTGCTTCTGCTATGAGAATTTTGAAAACAATTTGTAATGGTGAAGCTCCCATGGCGCGTCCAACTTCAAGGAGATCACTGCTTACTTCACAGATAGAAATTTCGACTAATCTCGCTATAAAAGGAATAACGCTAATGGATAAAGGAATAATAGCGGCTTTCATTCCAATAGATGTGCCCGTTAACAATCGCATCAGTGGTATAATAGCGATTACAAGAATCATAAACGGTATAGAGCGCAAAATATTTATTACGAAACCAACAAGGGTATTCGTTATGGGAAAAGGGAAAAGCGAATTTTTCCCGCTTGTGGCTAAAAACACGCCAATGGGAATGCCCAATAATGCTCCGATTACTCCGGAAACACCGGTCATATAAAGAGTTTCTAGGAGAGCATGTGCAATAGCATGGATCAATACATCAATAGACATAGCCTAGTACCTCCGTGAATAATCCATGCTTGTCAAAAAAACTTTGGACAGAAATATGAACAGCAGAAGGATAGGAAATCACCAAAATACCTAAGGACTCGCCAGCCACTTCGTCAATTGTTCCTCCGAGAATATTAATATCTATATTCATTTCTAGAATAAGATTGGATATTATGGGATTCTCAACGGTATCCCCTGAAAACGAAACACGAGTAACATTATAGCTATTGAGGGTAGGTTTATTGTGAATCTGACGACTGATTTTTTCTGGTAGTTTATAACTTGGTAAATTGAAAAGAAGTGATTTGGTGATACTGTGTTGCGGATTTTTAAAGATATCTACTGTTTTTCCGCTCTCAACAATTTTTCCTTCATTCATGACTAGGATATGGGAAGTTGCATACTTGATAACTTCCATTTCGTGGGTAACTAATAAGACGCTGAGTCCAAATTGGGCATTGATCGTTTTAAGTAAATTGAGACAAGAAATTGTCATTTCGGGATCAAGTGCAGATGTTGCTTCGTCAGATAGTAAGAGATCGGGCTGTGTTGCTAGAGCACGAGCAATGCCAACACGTTGTTTCTGTCCGCCGGAAAGAGTGGAAGGATAAAAGTCTTTTTTATCATCAAGACCTACCAGTTCAAGAAGGGGTAAGACTTTTGAATCAATGGTTTCAAGACTCATGCCTGTAATTTCAAGGGGTAATGCTATGTTTTCATATACCGTACGCGAGGATAGAAGATTGAAATTTTGGAAGATCATACCAATTCTACGACGCAACCGGCGTAAGTCGTCTGTATCTAAAGCATGAACGTCAATGCCATCTACTTCCACTTTACCGGAAGTAGGTTGTTCTAATCTGTTTATTAAGCGAATAAGAGTGGATTTTCCAGCACCTGAATGCCCTATAATTCCTGTTATTTTACCACGAGGAATAGCGCAATTAACGTTCGAGATTACGTCGCAAGTATTATGATTAGATGTTGCTGTTTTTGTCACATCTGAGAAGGATACCATAGGATTTGAAACTGTTCCAGATATCAAACGATGGATTGGGGGTGGTTGATTCATGGAAAATCCTTAGATATAAGTATTACTATGCATTGTACATTTATAGAAAGGCTTGTAAAGTATCTATCACTTGTATTTTCAAAAAATTTTATCTTTAACGGATGGCGGCTTAGAAGGAATTTAAGATTTTGAAGAATAGAAAATTGATATTTTCTTCTATTATACAACGGTTTCCTATTAGAATAGGTCTGGAGATTTCGGAGGAACATTAATGAAATCAGTTTAACTATTGTGTGATGCGTCCTTACTATTGTAAGATTAACGTACTTTTCTATTCATATGGATGGATTTTTGAAGAAGTCATATGAAAATACAGATAATTTTTGTGGAGGTTGATGAGAAATGATTGGTCTAAAAATACCTAAGGTTGTGTTTCGTACACGTGCTCGAACATCTTTGTCGGATGGTTCAAATTCTTATGAATGGAAAGATGTAAGCACAGATGATTGTTTCTCCGGGAAAAGAGTTGTTCTTTTTGCTCTTCCGGGAGCTTTTACACCTACTTGTTCAAATTATCAGCTTCCTGGTTTTGAGAAGATTTATGATGAATTGCGTTCTGAGGGTATCGATGAAGTATATTGTCTCTCTGTCAATGATGCCTTTGTGATGAATGCTTGGGGGAAAAGTCTCGACATTAAAAATGTTAAGTTATTACCTGATGGTTCAGGCGAGTTTTCTCGTAAAATGGGAATGCTTGTTTATAAAGATAATGTAGGATTTGGTTTTCGTTCTTGGCGTTACGCAGCTGTTGTAAATGATCACGTAGTTGAATCTTGGTTTCAAGAAGAGGGTTTTGCTGATAATTATCCTGTAGATCCTTATAGTATATCATCTCCGGAGAATGTCTTGAAAACTCTTCAAACAGGAAAGATATAATTTATCTTTCTTGCTCTATTGAGTTTACTAGAGAATATTGTGAAAGCGTATGGAGTTCTATTCTATTCCATTCGAAGTGGGCTTGTTGATTTTAAGGGTAGGATCACCATTTCATCACAGTGAATGAGATTGAGTGGAATTCTTGTTGACTAGAATAGGGGATAGAAAAATCCCTGTATTTTATTGGGATCAAGATTAAGATCTTTTATCCACAGTATTAAGGGGATAGATAGTTTCTATTTCACATGCATATGTTATTGATATAATTGAGCATGTTGGTCAAAAAGGTAGGAATTTTATTTTAGAATCATGGACCATATACTCTATTTTGGCTTGACTGATTGATTTTCATCTTAGCAGCAGAGGTTATATAGGGCGACAAGGTTATGTCATGGTCATTGAATGTTTTTTGGGCTGGCTTGTAGGAATGATGTTGTGAAGAATAATTTTCTTTGCTTTGTGTCTTTATAAGACTTAAGCGATCGCTTGCTCTCATGTAGCCCAATATAGCTAATCAAAAGAATCTCGGAATTATCAATAGTCTGAATACTGTAGGAATCCTCGTCCTTTAGGACGAGGTGGATGTCAAGCATGAATAAAGCGTAATGTCCGCTCATAGAACAGGCTTCCTATTTCATATTGCGTGATAGCTTTTTGCTGTTGATTCGATAGGGCTGATATCTGTGTATTTGGGTCATGCCTAAGCTAAAGATTCCAGTTCTTGAAAATACTATATATTTATTTCTGGTCAGCATCCGTATTTTTCATTCGGACTCTGATTCCAACAAGACAAAGTTAACAAAGATTCGTTATAAGTATCTTTGCTAGCCATCGCATTGTAAGTCCCACTCAAGGGGGAGGGGATTCTCTTGAAAGCACGTATAGAAAAAATGCATTTTTATGAGGAAAACGATCAGCTAATATTGTAAATCATTTTTTATAAGGTGCGAAATAGACACATCATTTTAGATGTTCATAAGCCGTACCTTTCTTTTTGTAATAAACGTATTCCTTGGATTCTTGTCTACAGCGATTTTTGGTTTTTTAGCATATGATTTTTTATTAAGTCTATACTATTCAAAGAGATGACGATTATGTGTGTTACTATCGTTATTGGTGATTTCATATCTATGGGCGTGACTAAAAACATAAAAATGCATTTAAAATCAATGACTTATATTTTTATATGGTGCCCAGAAGAGGACTCGAACCTCCAAGCCTTGCGGCACAGATACCTGAAACCTGCGCGTATACCATTCCGCCATCTGGGCAATCCTTATTTGTTGGCTAGATTCTAGAATTTATGGCTAGATTGTCAATTGTTTTGCAAAATTTTCAGGGATATTCTCAGAATTTTATTAAGATGTCTTGCTGATTTAAAAAAATAGAAAATCAAAAAGGAGATAGAAGATATCAATTTTTCTTCGGGAGAACATATTTTCGGTATTTTTATGAGGATTAATTAGGTAAATTTTTAAAAAGGAATATATGGACGGTTTTTACTAGCATGAGTTTTTATTAGGATATTTAAATCTATCAACGTTTTCCGTATTTTTAACCAAAGATTCTATCTTTATCGATCTGTATTGAGAGAAAATATCATAGAAATTATGATAGAAATAATTTTCAATGAAGAAGGACTCAAAAATAATAGCTTTGATAATCGAGTCATTCGATAGGATGATAGACGAGTTCTTGTTTTCTTAAGGTCAGGTTTTGCGGTAGAGTCTTTCGCTCCTAAACTTCGGGATTATTTTCAAAAAGTGGAGGATTTTGTCTAGTTCTTTTGGAGAACGCCATTGGATGCTGTAAAAAAACTCATATGCGAATTATTGTTGAAGAACTTCTTTGAAAATTCTTATTGTTTAGTGCGGTGAGAATTCTTATTGGAATTTTAAGAAAGATGAAAATTTTAGGAAATCGAAGATGATTGTAAAATCCATCGGGTCTCTAGGATATAGTGAAGGGCTTGTTATATGCAAAAGGTATCTTCGACAAAGTTTCATTTAGAGACGGTGATTTTGATGATTCATTTTCAACTTAAGATAAACTCAGAATGATTATTTAAAAATTTATTATGAAATAATTTAGGAAAACCTTTTAAATGCCATTTTTCAGCTTAGAAGAATTTTTCTCATGCGTATCGTGGATGACAAAAAAGATAAAATTTATTTCTTGTGTATTGATTGATTTTATATATCCGAATATCTGTCCAGTTTGCAAAATATTTGTTGATAGTCCTTTTTGTTTGTGTGCACATTGTTGGTCAAAAGTCCATTTTATTCCTCCTTCTTTGGAGGAAAATATGAACGATATAGATGAGTCTATTTTAGATGGGAAGGAGATTTCAACAACATCACGATTAAGTCAATTGCGTTCTGTAGCAGTATATTGTGGAATTTCGCGCGTTTTAATACGTCTTTTGAAATACCATGATAAGATAGATCTTGCTCTCATGATGGCTCAATGGATGTTTCGTATTGGAAAAGATTTGGTTTTAGATTCGGATATAATCGTTGCTATTCCACTACATCGTTTTCGTCTTATGAGTCGCAAATATAATCAATCGGCTGAAATTGCAAGATTAATTGCTATTTATGGGAAAAAACCATTTCTTTCTGGAATTTTGGTGCGCTCTCGTTTTACGAGGCAACAGGTTGAATTGTCTTTATCTGCTCGCAAGAAGAATTTGCAAAATGCTTTTATAGTTCCACAAGACGCTCAAAAACACATTAAGGGACTAAAAATTCTGCTTATAGATGATGTCTATACAACAGGTGCGACAGCACATTCTGCCATGAATGCTCTCAAAAAAGCAGGAGCTGCCAGCGTAAGTATTTTAACTTTTTCGCGATCATATAAAAGTTTATCTCATTCTTTGATAAAGGGAACAAATCTTCCTTAAAGTCGTTTTGTAATCAATAGATTATCGATAAACGTCTTGTAATACGATCTCATCAATATGGGATGCAATATATGCAATCGCTTTTCGGTAAACAGAAGATAAATTCCATGTTCTAAGAACTTCGAAATTTTTTTCTCCTGGTTGATAACCGTGCAATGAATCCCACCCATTGTTTTTTAGGAGATTTGCTGCAGATTCAAGGGCATCTGCATAAGAATCTACTACATCGACTCTACCATCTCCATCGGCATCTACACCGAATTTTGTTAAATTGCTCGGAAGAAATTGGAATTGTCCAATTTCACCATGGGCAGCACCACAATTATTAGGATCCAGGGCGCCACTGGAAATAAGTTCAAGAGCGGAAAAAAACTGTCCGGTAAAAAGTTTAGATCGACGACAATCATAGGCAAGAGTAGCAAGGGATGAAAGTGTATGATGTTTTCCTTTTATTTTACCAAAAGCACTTTCTAATCCCCAGAGAGCCATCAAAACACCAGGTAATACCCCATAGCGATTTTCAATAGAAAGGAGGAAATCAGCGTGTTTTGCTCGCATTTCTTTTCCCTTAACAATAATAGAGGATGCCCCTCTCTTATTTATAAATTCTTCGAAAGATAGGTTAAAGACGCTTTGATTTCGATCTAAATTAATTGTAGAATGGCTATAGGATATATTAGATAATGCATTGTCAAGAACGATTGGATCAATGCCTTTTTGGAGCGCAGATTCCCGTGTTTCAGATATCCACTCCTGAAACCTATCAGGAGTATTTCCACACAAAGCTAAGATTGACGTAGAGGAAAATCCTGTAACCAATAACACAAATAGGAATTTTGTTCTTCTCAGAAGCATGATACAAAATCCTTTTTATTTTTGATAATAAGCAAGAACTAAAATCTTTTGCTTTTTTACGTTGTTTCCAATTTCTTTTGTGCCAAAATCTCCGCAATCTGAACAGCATTCAATGCTGCTCCTTTGCGCAAATTATCGGCAACGATCCATAAATTAAGGCCATATTTGAGAGATTTATCCTCCCGAATACGAGAAATAAAGACAGAATCTTTTCCTGCGGACTCGAAAGATGTCATATATCCTCCATTTTCTGCCTTATCTACAACTACACAACCTGGCGCTTTACGCAGGATAGAGCGTGCCTGTTCTGCCGTGATAGCATTTTTAAATTCGATATTAACCGACTCTGCATGTCCAATAAAAACGGGCACACGGACGGCAGTGCAGCTCACTTTTATTTTTTTATCTAGGATTTTATTTGTTTCTGCAAGAACTTTCCACTCTTCTTTCGTGGAACCATCTTCCATCAAAATATCTATATGAGGGATAATATTAAATGCGATTTGTTTGGTAAATGTTTTTGGAATTGTTATTTTTGGCGCAAGCACAGACTTTGTTTGATCAAGAAGCTCATTCATGCCTTTTTTCCCCGCACCAGAAACAGATTGATATGTTGATACAACAATACGCTTTATAGTTGCGGCGTCATGCAAGGGTTTGAGTGCGACAACAAGTTGAATTGTTGAACAATTTGGGTTTGCTATGATATTTTTATGAGAAAGTAATGATATAGCTTCAGGATTGACTTCTGGTACAACGAGTGGGACTTTTGGATCGTAGCGCCATGCTGAAGAATTATCTATAACGATACAGCCAGTCGCACCTATTTTAGGAGAAATCTTTTCAGATAAAGTGCTTCCCGCTGACATAAGACAGATATCCGTGCCGGTAAAATTATAGCTATCAAGATCGCGAACGCTAATAGTTTGATTTCCATATGGAATTTTTAAACCAACGGAGCGTTTGGAAGCTAGTGCGACAATTTCGCAGGCAGGAAAATTTCGCTCAAAAATAATTTTAAGCATTTCCCTCCCGACATTTCCTGTGGCTCCGACAATTGCAAGTTTGAAGGTCATAATCCTATTAATACTTTCTACAGAGAAGATAAAATACTAAATGATACAGATAAACTATTTATCTTACCCAGCTGCAACATGAGCATTATGACTTACCTAAACAGTTTTAAAATACTACCAATTTCAAATTGAGGGTAATATTTTTTTGAACGATAGTATAAGAATAACATTACTATGATTTGTATTTCTATCCGTTTTAAGCTGTAAAGATATGACTTTTAGAATGATAGTATAAGCTGCGATTGTAAAGTATGCCAGTTAATAAAGTAAAAATTTTGTTTTGAGATATAACACTGATTTTCAATGTTTTTCTGTGGGAAAATAATATGATTAAATAATTTTCGAAATCAGTAATCTACAGGGATAAGTTAGAATTCAGTGTGCGCATAATGGGATGTTTTGTTGAGATATGGAGAACATCTTTTTGAATTAAAAGGCAAAAAACTCATTAATCAGGATTTTTTCTTTTTTTTTTCTTGCTCTCTATTTTGGATTCGAGAATTTTAAGGGAATCCTGAAGTGTAATCTGCTCCAAGCTTTCGCTTTTAGGCAGACTTGCATTAATTTTTCCCCAACTGATATAAGGACCATAACGTCCACTATGAAGGGTGATAATCCCACCATCTGGATGAACCCCCACTTCTAAGCCTTTTGAATTTCTTCGAGGAGATTTCTTGTCTTTGAGTTTTTCAGTCAGATGAGATACTGCTTGATCAAGATTTATGGTAAGGACTTGTTCTATCGATTCTAATTTGACGTAGTTCCCGTCATGATTAAGATAGAGTCCATATCTTCCAGTGCCTGCGAATATGCTCTTTCCAGTTTCGGGATGGGCTCCTATTTCTCGAGGCAAGGAAAGTAAAGACATTGCTTTAGTATAGTCAATGTCGTCTTTGCTCCAGTCTTTTGGTAAAGAACAACGTTTGGAGTTTTTGCCTTCCCCGCATTGTACATAGAAACCAAAACGCCCAGAGCGCAAAGTTACGGATTCGTGTGTTAAGAGATCAATGCCAAGAGATTTAGGTTCATTTTGTTCTAGAATATCTGACGTTGCCTGTTTTTCTGATGTCAATTGGCGTGTATAATGACATTCAGGGTAGTTTGTACATCCAACAAAAGCGCCATATTTGCTGATTTTTAAGGACAATTGATGGTTCTTGCAAGCGGGACATGTACGACAGTCATCGTCGTC
>NZ_JACETX010000004.1:0-3144 GCF_014048425.1 Candidatus Liberibacter sp.
GCAATAGCCCTTCTATTGCCTCAGGAAGAAAGACGATAGGTATATAATTTTATTCCGAGCATATTATCCCCAAAAAGCAGCGATGCGATATCTCTCGTATAAAGATATAAAATAAAATGAGACGAATACCATTATCCTCAATCACTCTTGCTATCCACAGGATCGCAATCATATCGAATGAGGGCAACGCCCTCTCACGTTAATGAAAATAAGTTGGGATATTCCGAGGCTATAAAGTTTAAAAAACGGATATAATAGATTGTTTTAAGTAATTATTATAATTAAAGTGTCTTCGTATGACTTCTATATTCAGGTGGGGTGACCTTTCGATCAATGCTAGAATGGAAACTTTATAAAATCATTTAACCTGTTTGTTTCTCAATATAAATATGGTTCATTTTTGTTTTTATTCTCCTTATTAGCATATAAGTTAATGAAAATAAGTTGGATATTTAGAGACTATAAATTTTAAATAGCAGATATAATGGATTTTTTTAAGTAATTATTATAATTATAGTATATTAGTATGACTTCTGTATTCAGGCGAGGTGACCTTTCGATTCTAAGATCAAGGTATTCTATTTGAGAGTTATAGAAGAGATGCTGGGAATACGGTTTTATGTCTTGCCTAAGCTCTTTATTGGTTTGGGTTTTTAGAAAGGTTTTCCTTCAAGAGTGTTTTGTATTTTCGGGAGTGAGATTAGCATACAATGTTCGCACTTATATCAAGATTTGGTTTTTCTCAAAAAAATATTTTTAGGTTTATATGCCTCTTTGGAGCCATATACCCTCTAATTCTTGTTTTTTGTTTTAGTGCGCAGGAATCGCAAAAATATATAGATAACTTGGGGATTCATGTTCTCTTATATGTGCTTCTAGCATGGGGCATGAGTGTTACAGTAGGTTTTGCGGGATTGGTCAATCTGAGTTATGTTATGGCGTATGCTATCGGTGCATACTCTTATGCTATCTTGGGAATGCGATATGATCTTTCGATATTCTTTTCATTACCTATATCTGTGATAATTGCGGGGATTTTTGGAATAGTATCTGGTTTGCCTTCCCTTAAGTTTCGAGGGGATTATTTAGCGCTTATCACACTAGGCATAGCTTCTATTGCCAAATATGTTTTGATTCAATGGGAATCATTAACACATGGAACCTACGGGATTCATGTCGTTAATAGATTAACATTTTTTGGAATAAAATTTGATAATAGTCGTGGTGGCTTTGCAAGTATATTCCACCTTCCGTCTTCGCCTATTTATTTTAAGATTTTCTTATATTACATATTATTTGCTCTATGTTTTTTATCTGCATGGATTATTAAACGGTTGCGCCATATGTCCATTGGGAATTTTTGGAAATATATGCGCGATAATCAGTCGTCTTTTAATTCTTTCAAAAAAAATGTCATTTTTTATAAGTTGTCCGCATTTGCTATAAGTGCAATGTTCGGAGGATTATGTGGTGCCTTATTGGTTGCGTGGCGGGAATTTGTTTCCCCATATTTTTTCGAAATTTCCGAAGGAATCATTATTTTATCTATCGTTATTCTTGGCGGGATGACATCTCTTTCTGGTATTGTCGGAGCTGTTATCGTAGTGATTGGTGGTGCGGAAATATTATGTGATTTAAATTTATTGGATTTAGTCTTTAATTCCCACTATGTGTCTAGCAATGTAGATCATTCTATATCTTTGATAATAGGTGTTTTTTTAGTGATTCTTTTAAGTCCAGGCGTCCTAACTAGTTTGCGTCAGCCATCTCCTTTCCTCAATTTATACAAAACTAGCGGATCCAGAACTCAATCAAAGAAGTATAAGTGATGAAGTGATATAGCTATGTTTGTTCTTTGCAGGACCAATCAATTTTCAGAGAATATTAAAGATATGTTTTGGAGATGATGGTTTTTTCTTGTTGATTTTGCAGGTATTTATTGATTTCAAATGAGAGTAGGAATATCTCATGTTTTTCTATACAAGAAAATATTTGGGGATTTGTTAGATAAGATGATCGGTTTTAAATCGATCATTCGCAAGAGCATTGCAAACAACAAGTTTGCATGGTCTTCGAATGGACATTAATGATTCCTGACATATTCTTTTATAGGAAAATTGCTTGCTGTCTGGTTTTTTCTGCGATATCAGAGGGGAGTATATCTATTTTTGTTCGACAGGTTGATCTATGAAGTTATGCGCTTTAAAGAATAGAGATTCTTTGTTTTTTGAGCTTTATGTTGTTCGCGGTATGTGTGATCTGCTATGGATCTTTCCAGATTTATATTGGATATAAGTTTAAAAGATGAACTTTCTCTCATGTTAGGTTTTGAGTAGATTTTCTATTGGAAAATATTTTGATGATTTTTGCAAAAAAATCGTTTTTCCTGTGTAATGTGGTTTTGGGTTGGGATTTTAAAGATGCAAGTTATTGAGACTATCGTAGAAGGTTTAAAAAGAGAGTTAGAGGTAGTTGTATCATCTGCTCAATTGATGGGGAGAATTAATGAGCGTTTAGAGGATATAAAGAACAAAGCTCGTATTAAAGGTTTTCGTCTAGGTAAGGTGCCAATGTCTCATATTAAAGCGATGTATGGGAAATCTATTCTATCTGAGATTGTTGATGAGATTATTAAAGAGACGACATCGGATATTTTGAGTAAACGAGATGAGAGAACTTCTCTTCAGCCACAAATCAAACTTAATGAAGAGAAAGAAGAGATAACAAGGCTATTAGAGGGATCTACGGATCTGAAATTTACTATATCGTATGAGGTTTTTCCAGTTGTTGAGATCAAATCTTTTGATGACTTGCAGATAGTTCGAGAAGTTTGTGAGATTGATGAACAAGAAACGGATAAACAGATGCTCAAGATTGCGGAGAAGAATCTTGCATTCGAGGTAAAAGAAGGAATATCTGAGGTTGGTGATAGAATTACAGTAGACTACGATCTTAGTGTAGATGGCGAAATTCTGAAAGATCAGTGTGGGAAAAATGTTCAATTTATTTTAGGAACAGAGGATATTTTCCCAGGAGTCAAGGATAATCTTTTAGGGATAAAAGCAGGTGACAATAAAACAGTAGAAGTGCTTTTTCCGGAAGATCATTCCATTAAAGATCTTGCTGGTAAGACAGTCGTTTTTT
>NZ_JACETX010000004.1:3243-64697 GCF_014048425.1 Candidatus Liberibacter sp.
GTGACAATAAAACAGTAGAAGTGCTTTTTCCGGAAGATCATTCCATTAAAGATCTTGCTGGTAAGACAGTCGTTTTTGAATTCGCGATCAAGGAAATTGCTTCTCCTTTGCCTGTGATCATTGATGATGCTTTAGCTGTTAGATTGGGTTTTGAATCAGAAAGTGTTATGAGAGATTTGCTGTCCAAACAAATCAATCAAAGAGTCGAAATAGTTATACGACAAAAGATTAAGCGTCAGGTTTTGGATTATCTTGATCAGAAATATAAATTTGACGTTCCTCCATCTCTCGTAAAAAATGAATACGATAATATTATACAGCAGCTTAAATCAGATCTGAATTCTTCTGGAAAAGGTGAGAAAGATCAGCTTTCTGTCGCTGAAGAAGATCAGGATTATAGGAAATTGGCAGAGCGTCGTGTTCGATTAGGAATTGTTATCGGCACAATTGGCGAGAATGAAGGCATACAGGTGACAGAAGATGAGATGAAATCAGCTCTTTATCAGCATTTGCGTCAATTTCCTGGAAATGAGAAAGAGATTATTGAGTATTTTCGAAAATCCCCTGATGCAGCTACCTCTGTATTACGTGCTCCGTTATTTGAAGAGAAAACTATAGATTATCTCCTAACAAAAGTGAGCATTACAGACAAAAAAGTTATGGCTGACCAGTTGCTCTCTCATTCAGATGAACTTGCATAGATTCCGTGAGAAGTAATTCTTGAATATTTCTAGTGCATAACGGTTTTGTGCGAAAAAGATTATTAGTCACGAATCCGACAAGAGCAAGAAGGGATGATTTTTTCTTCTTGTTTGGATTCTGGTTTTTCCTCCGGATTCCTCTCGGAATGATCTGGAGATTCGTATGCAGGAATGTCATCGAAATGTAATTTTTTACTATTTTTAAAAGAATTGTCTACGGCACGATATAGGAATGGATTATGTCCATAGAATATAGATAATTGACGATCTGCTTTGGATCTGTGATTATGGGGGGCGATAAAGTAGAGATAGAGAGCAGATGCCAGACCTGTACGATCTGCACCGCCTTTGCAGTGTATAAGAAGAGGTTTTGGAGCAGAACTCATTAATGAGACGAGATTCCTAATTCTTTCTTCATTTAGTTCTTTAGATGGTGACATAGGAAAATTGAGCAACTTTATCCCTAATTTTCGTGATATTGCTTCTTCTTTGGTATACCATTCAGCAGTATCTTCGCGAAGATTGATTATAGATTTTATTGCATGGTTTTTCCAAAGATATTCTATAAATTCATCATCTGGTTGTGCAGAGCGATAGACTATGCCAGGTAGTACTTCGTGGAAATTTTTTCTATGAGAGGAACCTACTAAAAAAAATAGCCCGTACGAGAGGATAGGCAAGAGGGTCAAGATAATGAAAAGTCTCTTTAAAACCCCTTTTTTAAAGGTAAGATTTCTCATAGTATATAACTCCATCTAAGATTTAGTTTGATCTAAAACTAGATTAGTCGTAAACCCTTGAAGCTGACAAGGTTATTTTTTCCAACAATGATATGATCATGAACAGCAATATTGAGGGGGGCGAGAATAGATATAATACTTTGAGTCATCTGTATATCAATATTTGAAGGATTTGGATTACCGCTAGGATGGATTATGCACAAGGATTACGGAACTTGCAGAAAGATCCAGACAACGGCGGACAATTTCACGAAGGTAAACGGGAGTATGATCGACAGTTCCTTGGCTTTGGACTTCGTCTGCGATGAGAACATTATGCTTGTTAAGAAATAATATACGGAATTGTTCGCGTTCTGCATGAGCCATTGTGGTTTTACAGTAGTCAAGTAAAGTTGACCAAGATTCAAGAACCTTGCTATTTGTTAATTTGCCTTTCAATATGCGTTGGGATGCTATGGATATCAGATTTAATTCAAGCGCCACTTGTTTTTCCAACTCCTGGAATTTCTTCTAAAAGATGTAGAGGAGCGCCGAATACACCGCCTAATGTTTCGAAACGCTTTAAAAGTGCTTTAGCAACAGATTTTGTATCTCGGCGTGGAATAATCCTAAAAAGAATTAATTCAAGTATTTCGTAGTCAGCTAAGTGCAATATCGCCTCCTTTGAGAAAGCGATCTCGTAAACGATTACGATGACCAGCATAATCTATGTCGTTTGTACCTGAAGAAGATATAGGGGAGCTACTCATAGATGAAACTTTTTTATCATATTAAATTTTCATTAAATAGGGGAAAGTCCAGGTCTTTCTAATCCACTGATAGAAGATGTAAAAATCTCGCATCCTGTTTTAGTGACTCCGACTGTATGTTCGTATTGTGCGGATAAAGAATGATCTCGTGTAACGGCGGTCCAGCCATCTGATAGAACCTTTACGTGAGGTGTGCCTAGATTCAACATCGGTTCTATGGTGAAAACCATGCCCTCTTGAAATTTTTCTTTGGAGGGATAACGTGGATCATAGTAGTGAATAATTTCTGGTTTTTCATGGAAAGAACGGCCTATGCCATGTCCACAAAAAACCTCAACAATAGAGCAACGTTCCATTCTAGCGTATTTTTGTACTGCTTTGCCAATTTCGTCAATGCTATGACCAGGCTTTACGGCAGAAATTCCTCTACAAAGTGCTTCATATGTGATTTCAAGAAGTCTTTCTGCTGAGCGTTTGATTTTTCCTACTGGATACATGCGACTGGAATCACCGTGCCAGCCATTTAGAATATAAGTAACATCAACATTAACAATATCCCCATCACGTAAAATCTTTTTTGAAGGTATTCCATGGCAAACTACGTGGTTTACAGAAATACAGCTTGATTTTCGATAGCCCTTATAATTCAGCGTTGCAGGAATTGCACCGTTATCAATGCCAAATTTAAGTACAAAATCATCAATTTCAACAGTTGTGATTCCAGGTGTGATAATAGATACCAAAGAATCAAGACAACGAGACGTTATCCGACAAGCCTCTCGTATGCTTTGAAATTCTTCCGAGGTATATATGTTGATGGGGGTTTTTTCCCCGAAAAGAGAGGAGGGCATATGATATTAACCTATTATCAAAAGATTGTTTGAAAATCAGATATATAATATCCAAAATTAAGATATATCGCACTTGGTTTGTGGAGTGTTTGGGTCATTTTTGGTTCTTATGCTCATAGAATATCACAAATCGGATACCGATTTATGAAATTGTGAAAAGACAATGCAAAAGAGCATTTCTACCACTTCCGACTATTTTATTAGATCTATGCAGAGAATGAAAGAAGTTTATCTTAATTTAGGCGAGAATAGTATACAAGCACGTTTTAGAAGCAGATTGTTTCTCCTCTGTACAGTATATTTCGTGAGGAATATTCAATATCCTTAATGCTAAAACTCTAGATAAGGATGCCATACGTATACGTGTGGATTGTGGTAATGGCATAAATTGAATCAAGAACCTTCTCTAGCCGAAGAATAAAAGTAGGATGATAAGGATGAATTTTGGCTTTTTTTGGGCGCAATATTGCTTGTGAATATAGTTTTTCCGAAAAGTTTTTGTTTATTGAGTTCTAAGAATATATTTTTGAGTGGTTTTTTTACCAAAATTTTAAAAAACGCCATCGGGATAGTTTGATTCTTATCCCACATCTTGTGGAAACTATGCAGTACATACTTTTGAGCAAAAAGGAGAAGATAGTATTATTATTGATGATTGTGGTACTGAGAAAATTCTCATAAAGAAATCAGGGATATGATTATCATATTGAATATTAAAAAAATTGCGTTGCAATCCGATATTTCAAGATTAATGAGGATAGCGATGTTTTTCTGATGATCGTATATTCTATAATTTTTCTTCGCGGATACGTTAATAATCCAATAAAGACATAATTTTGTGATTTTTTATCTTATGTTGTGATTTTCGCGTTTCGGATAGTGGGATGATGTCTTCGAAAAAAGAATCTTTGGTTGGATTGACACGAGGAGAATTGCAAGATTCTCTGGAGAAGATTGGTATTGCAAAGTTGCAAGTGAGAATGTGAGCATTTCAGATTTGGAAGTGAATCTATATTAGGGGGTGTTCGTGATTTTAATTTTATGACCAATATCTCTAAGGATGCATGGTGTCTTTTAGATCAAAAATTGCAGTATTGTCTATTCTGATTGTCTCTGCGTACTATATATTTTGGGCTTGAATTAAAAAAACGCTCCAATAGTTGCAGATAATCCTCGCACGATCATGTTATCGCTAGCTTTGGGTCCTTGCCAATCCAGGGATTTTTTAGCTGCAATGCCAAGAAGAGAACAGGTGTTGATCTCCAAATTATGATACTCATCCTCGTAGCTATATGTTCCGTTCCAAGCGTCCAATGCTAGATATAAGCTCTTTTTTTGTTTTTATTCGTAAGGTTGGGGATAGGAATTGAGCTTTCACTCTCCTTTCTTTGAAAACATATTTTTATATGCAAAAAAGGTTTGTTTAGGAATGGAATGCCCTGACTAATCCGATCAGTAGCAACGGCACCTCGATTCTCAATCGAAAAACACCTTCTTGAGGCATCGCAAAAGGACGATATAAATCACGCTTGGATTCCTATATATGACTATCAATCGTAGCCATTAAAGAAAGCATGGAATCTTCCCCAATATCAATGGATCGCATTGTTTTTGCGAGATAGTATGTTTTACTTATGAATCCTCGAGATGAGGTCAGATTGCGTTTTGGCGCGATGCATTCCCGTAAATTTCATATAAATATGTCTATTTGTTTGATTTAAAATACAAGGATTCTGAGCATTCTTATACCGAAATGTTCGTATCGTATTTGCGAATTTTTGATTGATATTTATTCTTCATGAATTGAGTTTTAAAGAGACGGTCTATCGTATCTATCAGAAATTCGGAGCATTTCCTTTTTATAAGAATCATAACGACTACTTTCATACCACAAGTCTACGGATTGCAATGTTGGCATCAAAAGCTCAATTTCTTTTTTTGCCACGACGATTATAAAATTTTTTCAAAAGCAAAGACTTTTCTTAATATTTTCCTTATTGGAAATGGTAATATTCTTCCATAGGACAATAGGATTGTTGATATAGTAATGTGCCCTTTTTTCTATAATAATAGATTAGGGTTCTTTATATCTTGTCATCTGATATGTATTATAGTCTACAATGTTATAAGGCTGTATAGGATATGAGATATTGATATATATTTTCTGGATTTATAGGTGTCCGTTTTCTAGGCTAAGAATTGAGTGAAAAGGGGGGAGGGTGTAATGGAAGACTTTCACCAGATTAGGCGTTTGCCGCCTTATGTTTTTGAAGAAATCAATCGGTTGAAAGTTGCTGCGCGTGCAGCTGGATCAGATATTATAGATTTTGGGATGGGTAATCCTGACATTCCTACTTCTCCATCTATTGTTGAAAAGCTGCGAGAAGTTGTGCAAGATCCATGCACACATAGGTATTCTGTTTCAAAGGGGATTCGGAATCTGAGAGAAGCACAATCGTCTTATTATGCGCGTCGTTTTGGTGTTCATCTTGATCCGGAAAGTCAAGTCATTGTGACTTTAGGTTCCAAAGAAGGTTTCGCTAATATGGCTCAGGCTATCACTGCTCCTGGAGACGTGATTTTATGTCCTAATCCAACGTATCCTTTGCATACTTTTGGTTTTTTGATGGCTGGTGGTGTAATTCGTTCGATTCCTATTGAGCCAAATAATGATTTTTTCGTATCTCTTGAACATGCAATGCGACATTCTTTTCCAAAGCCATCGGTGCTTATTTTAAATTATCCTTCCAATCCAACAACATATATCGCTACGATAGATTTTTATAAAGAAGTTGTTGTTTTTGCTAAAAAACATCAAATAATTCTCTTGTCAGATCTGGCATATTCTGAAATTTATTTTAATAATTGTCCTCCTCCTTCCATATTAGAGGTTCCAGGTGCCGTGGATTGTGCCGTGGAATTTACGACGATGTCGAAGACGTTTTCTATGGCTGGTTGGCGTATAGGTTTTGCGGTCGGAAACGCACGTTTGTTGTCTGCATTATCTCGCGTGAAATCATATCTTGATTATGGTGCGTTTACACCTATCCAATTAGCCGCAGCTCATGCTCTTAACCATTGTACTGAAGATGTGGAAAAGATACGCAAGATTTATAAATCACGTCGTGATGTTTTGGTAAAAACATTTACAGAAGCTGGTTTTGATGTACCATTGCCAGATGCTACGATGTTTGCTTGGGCGAAGATTCCTAAGCCATTTCGGCATCTAAGATCTTTGGAATTTTCTAAAATATTGCTGAAAGAAGCAAATATAGTAGTTGCTCCTGGTATTGGTTTCGGAGAACGTGGAGATTCCTATGTGCGGATTTCATTGGTAGAAAATGAGAATCGTATTCTTCAGGCTTCTCATAGTTTAAAGAGATTTTTTTCTAATCTCGACGAAAGAATAGATTAATGTTACATTTTTTTACATGGACTCAAAGGGTGATTTCTTGAATTTGCTGCCCTATATTTTGAAAATATTCGAGATAAGTTGGATGGGGGGGGATGGAAGGTATTTTAAAAGTTGGTATTGTAGGACTTGGCACAGTTGGTTCTTCTTTAGTAAGAATGATTCAGCAACGAGTCAATCAATTGCAGATTTCCTGTGGGCGGAAAATTGTTGTTTCTGCTGTGTGTGCTCGGGATAGAAGCCTTGATAGAGGCGTAGATTTTTCTGATGCTGAGTGGTTTGATAATCCCGCTACAATGGCTGATAAGGCAGAAATTGATGTTTTTGTTGAGCTTATAGGTGGGGAAGGTGATCCTGCGTATTCGGCTATACGCGTCGCTTTGATGCGAGGATGTCATGTGGTTACTGCAAACAAAGCTTTGCTAGCCAATCATGGTGTTGAATTGGCGATTTTGGCAGAAAAAAACGCCGCTATTTTCAGTTTTGAAGCTGCTGTTGCTGGTGGCATTCCGATCATTAAAGTCTTGAAGGATTCCTTGCCATATAATGAGATCGTGCGTATTTACGGGATTTTAAATGGAACTTGTAACTATATCCTCTCATATATGGACAAGATGGATGTTTCTTTCGAAGATTGCCTGCGTGAAGCCCAAAGTTGTGGCTATGCCGAAGATAACCCAGAATTTGATATCTGTGGGGCAGATTCTGCTCATAAACTTGCGATTCTTTCATCGATAGCATTTGGCGTAAATACGTCTATTGATGGAATGAGCTTTAAAGGTATTTCTAGTATTACTCTTGAGGATATCAGATCGGCTTCGGATTTTGGTTATCGCATAAAACTTTTAGCTATGGCTCAACGTACTGATGATGGGGGTATTGAAAGACGTGTATACCCCGCCATGTTGAAATGTGATTCTTCCATGGCTTTTGTAGATGGAATAACGAATGCGGTAGTCATCGAAACAGATATTTTAGGGAAATTACTTATGGTTGGTCCTGGTGCTGGTGGAGATGCGACAGCTTCTGCTGTATTAGGAGATATCATTGATATTGCCAAAATCCATCAGAAAAAATCTCTGTCTTTTGCTTTAGGACGTCCAGCTTCTTCCTTAACTTCTTGTCAATCCAATCGTGTGAATGAGCAGAAAAAAGAATATTTTATTCGTATGAAAATACGAAATTTTGAAGGTGTTTTAGATACAATTGCCTCTCAAATGGATAAGTTTTGTATTTCTTTGCGGATATTGACATGTCCACATAGTGACACTTCTTTTCAGGAGTGCTCTGTGGTCATGATAACGAATGCAATTTCGGAGACATCTGTTTATAGTGCAATTGAATTCATTAGTAATAACAATAGTTTAATTGAACATCCTCAAGTGATTTGTATTGAAAATTTATGAAAAAATAAGTGAATTTTGAATGGTAAGAGAAAGCATCAGGAATTCGACTTGCGATTCTTACTATGGCAACCCTGGGATGATATATTTTATACTTAAAAAACGATATCTTACGCTATAAAACCTTATTTTGATTTGGATAAAATTATATACCATCAAGTTCAACAAAATAATGTGTATAACTATGTGCTATTTGAGTGACGAGCATGCTATGTATGAGCGCATGTCATAAAAATACGAGATTATTTTCTAAAGGAAGAAATCATCAAGCTAGGTCATATCTTTTTTGAGAATATATTTCGTTATTTAAATTATTGATTTTACTTCAATTTCTAATTTTTATCCTCATCTTTATAATATGGTACGGAGTTGTTGTCTATAGAAGCCATGCGTGTAGATGTTTTTTTTCTGGAGAGGAAGGAGGGTGGAGGAGGGTGTAACTAAAGAAAATGATATAAACACCATTCCTGTCTATAGAAAAGGTAAGATCTTTTTTGGCATATAGAAACATTCATTTGAGAAAGGTATTTTAGGTCATAACTATTGCAATCTTTATTTCGATATTGCAGTTTTTTATAGGTATCGTGCAGTAATGAATTTATGTGCATTGAGATAATTGTTTTTGGTAAAATGGATTGCTTGGAGGTTTATAGTCACAAAAATTCTTTAGGATGATGATTTTATTTATAAGTGATTCGATTATGATTTTTGTTAAATTTTTCGTTTTTAGAAATGGAAAAATGATTCAAAAGTTGAGTGAAATTAAGTGATATTATCTAGGATTTTTCCGTGATAGAGGGGAAAAATACACCCGAAAAGTATAGTTATCATAATGAACATATATTGAGAACGTGTCAGCAAAAAGATGTATTTCTTTCAGGCGTTTATATCTATAGAGGTTGAAATTTTGAATTTTACGAGTATCCTTGAACCGATTTTCATACTATCCCATGTTGGTAGTTTATAAGAACTTTTCAAGTGTATTTTAAGTCTCAATCCCCGCGAGGATATTATGTACGATTTCTTTTTTGAACATTATTTTCATGCAGATTATTTTTCAAATAACCGCAATAATGGTCAATTTCGGATCTTTGCGTTTTATGACTTTTGAAATAACGCCATTTTCTTTTGCTTTTCTATGATGTTAAAACTATGCAGATTCGTCATCCGATGGATAAAATGTTTTTTGTTTTATGTCTTTATATCGGATACAGAATACTTGGATTCATTTGGTAAATATATTGTAGGAATTGAGTATGGATTTTTGATAGGAAAACACTTCTCTTGTTATAACGATATTATGTCGTTGACATCAAAAGTAGATAAACAAAGAACAAGGATTTTTGAAAACAAACCTTCTAATAATTCACCAGTAGAAAAACTCTCATATATCAACCAAAAAACACGTTGAGGAAAATATCAATGCACTTCTGAATGGACTTTTGCTGACTCTATCTTACGACGCTTCGCAAGAGTTCGTAACCGTAAAGCGTGTGGCTTTGAACCCTTGCGTCCCTGTGATCATATGTGTCCAAATTATCCTCAAAGGTTACAAGTCTATCAAAACACAAAGAGCGATCACTTTTTCGTGTTTTAAAATGATGTTTTTTTTTAATTAAGGAAGGTTTCCCTGTCTTGAACGATTCTAAGGCTTCTCAGGTTTTTTTAAATGTGGAACGTTCTGTTTCCGGATTGCGTTGGGTGTCTTTTCTGAATCAGAATGGTCTTAATCGTGCTCTCGCAATTTCTCAAGTCCATGCCATTCCCGATATCGTTGCCCGTGTTTTAGTCGGTCGTAATGTTGCTATGGACTATGCCAAATTTTTTTTAAAGCCGACTATTCGTTTATTGATGCCAAATCCTGCAACGCTTACAGACTGTGATAAAGCTGCACATCGTATTGTTAAGGCAATTTATAATTCTGAAAAAATCGCTGTTTTTGGTGATTATGACGTAGACGGTGCTGTTTCTGTCGCGTTGATGATGAGATTTTTCGCATATTTTGGCATTGATACTCGTATGTATATACCAGATCGTATCTCAGATGGATATGGACCTACCCCAACTTTAATGAAAAAGCTTATCGATGAAGGAGCTCAGTTTATTGTTACCGTAGATTGTGGTTCTACAAGCCAGGAAGCTCTGAAATTTGCTGTTTCTCAGGGGGTTGATACAGTAGTTATTGACCACCACCAAATGAAGGCGGAAGAAATATTTGCCTATGCATTGGTAAATCCAAATCGTCTAGACGATATATCTGCACAAGGACATTTATGTGCTGCTGGGGTTGTTTTTCTCGTCCTTGTATCTGCTTGCCGTATCTTGCGTCAAGATAATAAAATTTCGATGAAATATTTTGATTTATTATCTTTCCTGGACATTGTAGCCCTTGCCACAATATGTGACGCGGTGCCATTGATAGGATTGAATAGGGCATATGTTACGAAAGGCTTATTAGTAGCTCGTCGTCAATGTAATCCAGGTCTTCAGGCATTGATCGAACTTATGAGTGTTTCTGCACCAATAACGGCTGATCATTTGGGATTTATGATAGGCCCACGGATTAATGCGGGAGGACGTATAGGAGATTCCGATCTTGGAAGTCGTTTATTGATATCAGACGATCCTCATGAGATTAAAACCATTGCGTTGAAATTAGATTTGCTTAATAAAAATCGTCAGTTGATGGAATCGGCAATGTTAGAGCAGGCGGAAGCCGAGGTTTTGGCTCAATATGGGGATGCTCAGAAAGCTTCTGTTATTGTTGTAGCAGGAGATAACTGGCATCCTGGTATTGTGGGACTACTTGCTTCTCGTTTGAGGGAAAAATTTGATCGACCGTCTTTCGCTATTTCGTTTGACAATGACGGCAAGGGAATTGGTTCGGGGCGCTCTATTGAAGGATTTGACATTGGGAGAATGGTTTCCTTGGCTTTTGAAAAGGGGATTTTATTAAAAGGCGGAGGGCATGCTATGGCTGCAGGTCTCACTGTAGAGCGCATGTATTTTGATCAATTGAGGATTTTTTTTGAAGAATTTGCACAAAAGATAGTTCCAGATTTAGTGTCTATGCCGACTTTAAAGATAGATGGTGCTCTAAATGCTTCTGCTGTGAATGTGGAATTGATTGATATTCTTGAGTCAGCAGGTCCTTATGGCTCAGGACATCCTCATCCTGTATTTGCGTTTCCATGTCATAAATTGCGTAGCGTGCGTGTTGTTGGTCTAAACCATTTTCAAATGACATTCGAATCACAGGATTCTGTAACTCTTCAAGGGATAGCGTTTCGAGTAAAGGATACTCCGCTCGGTAAATTTTTAATGGAATCGCGAGGAAAGTGTGTGCATGTAGTTGGCAATTTATCTATCAACTATTGGAGAGGACAAAAACGCATTCAATTGCATGTATTAGATGCTTCTCCTGTCATGTAAATTCATATGTAGTGTCAAGGTAAAATAAAAACCTCATTATATTGCGAGCCGAGGAAGATTTTATGTCAACTTTAGGCTAGGGAACAGCTATTGGTCTATCTTTCCTAATTTTCCATTTATATCAATAGTTGAAAAATTCTCTATTAAATTTAGACTAGAGAATAATTAGGCGTCTCTCTTTTTGGTTATCTATTCTAAAAAATATCTTCATTATGTTCATTTTCCATATGGTGAACAACGGGTAGTCCTGTTTTTCGCAAGAGTACATGATTGCGTTGCTATTTTATCAAAAATCTGTGAGATAAACGCAATTGATGATATGGAAAGAATCTTAATTTTTCCGCTTTGTAAGATGGATGAGAGATGATTTTTATAGCAAAAACAGTGTTAGCATGACTTTCAAAGAAAATCATTTTAACTTTATAAGCTAGAAAAGAATAGTCTTCCTCCTAGTAGAGGATTGCCTTTGTGCCAAGGCATGTCCGAATGAAACGAGACTATAATATCTATGTGCTTCAAAGAAGACAAAGATATAAAATATGGTACGCCCTAGGGGAATCGAACCCCTCTTTCCAGAATGAAAATCTGACGTCCTAACCGATAGACGAAGGGCGCAAGGGACACCAAGTTTCTTTTAGAAAGGAACAATAATCTCCACAGGTACATCCTTATATATAAAAAAAAATGGAATTACAAGACGTGATTGCTCCTCTTGTTTTTCCGCACTCAGAGAAAAAGAACCAGAAGATGCCTCTGCTCAGCATTTAAATATTTCTACTCCTCAAATGGGATTTTTATCTCTCTAAGATTCGGGGGAATACTTTTGATAACAAAAGAATTTCAGGGAATGGTTAAAGGAAGTTTTACATATAATAAGAAAAGGATGGTCGGATTATGTTCAAATTTATGGAATATTGCATACGCTGGAAAGTTTCCTAATTTAAAGAGATTTTCTCAGCTATCAAGCTATTGTAAAAGCTTATTAAGAATGAAAAATATGGGTAATGTTAGTGTTGCAAAAGATATCCGCATAGCCATTATTCTAGAAAAGGGATTTTTTGGGTAATGAATGCGGTGTTCTTCCTCGAAGAGTATATCATATTTCATTATATCTTATGGCTGTTATTCCATTTTATTTTATAAAAGTATTTTTTAGATCTCTTTTATTATATTTCTCTCTTTTTTATGAGTTGAATAGTGAACTTAATGAGAAAGTTGCAATATTCTGTACGTGAATATTGTTGTAAGATTATGATTGTTAAAAAGGAACATTGATTCCTCATCTGAAATTTATGTAAAACATCAACATAAATGTAATAATTTTATCCGTCTGTATGAGGAAGATATGGATTTCCCATCTTGGGATGTATCGCAATGATTCTAGATGGTTTTATCATTGTCATTGCAATATTTATTTGAGTTCCAATAGGTATAAGAATTAGTTTTTGTCCAAAAATTTTTCAAAGAATACAAATAATTAGTGATTTTAAAGCTGTGATTTATTGAGGTCAGATATATTATAGAAACAATGCTATATTTAATATTTAAATATTCTTGAGTATGTAACATAATATGTTTATGAAAAATTTCACTGTCCTTATAAGAAAAATATAGTAGAAGAAATATAGACTGTTGATAGGAATATAAAGATAAATTGGTGATAAAGCCTTTACAGATCTAATTAAATTATTTTTCTTTATAGATTTAATATAAGTTGTTATATACGTTAATAAGACGTTTAACGTGTAAATATCATGAGTTTTTTTTAAAATTGGTATTGAAAAATAATAGGCTTGGTCAAGAAGATATAACATCTCATAATCAATGATATTCTAGGACATAATATGTTTCATTTAGATGCAGTAAGAAAATATTTTTTCAATAATATTACATATTATTTTGGAATTCTAAAATTGCATTTCGATGTATAGAAGTAGTTTTTCGTATAAATCAAGAGGAGGGACAATATTATGGATGAAATTTAGTTCGGATTTTACGAAGTTCATGTAACAATAGTATATTATCTAGATGTAATAATAAATACCAGTATCTGGTGGATTGTGTAGTAGAAGGAGTAGTTGTGTGACGAAAAATTAGTGTGGTGCTGTATGTGGGATGTTTTTATTGTCGTAAAATGATTAGTAAAACATCAAAAGGTTTTTTCGAAGCTTTCCAATGGAATGAGGAGAATCTATCAATGGAGAACATAAATGCCTCAAAAGAGGTTTCAAATACTGAAAATCCGTTAACTAATATCTCTGAACTTATTGAAGTCACTGGTGTTGTTAAGTGGTTTGATATAGCAAGAGGATTTGGTTTTTTTGCTCCAGATGATGATAGTTTAGGGGATGTTTTATTGCATGTAACATGTCTTCGTCGAGATGGTTATCAGACTATTTTTACAGGATCACGGATTATTGCCTTGGTTCAGAAGCGTGAACGTGGTTACCAAGCTTTCAAGATACTTTCTATGGAAAACAAGGTATCAGAAAATTCTTCTTCGTTTTTGACTAGTAAAGATCACATAGAAATTGTGCAGGAAGAAGATGTAGAGAAGGTGGTTGTTAAGTGGTTTGATCGCATAAGAGGTTTTGGCTTTCTGATGAGAGAAAATTCTTCGGATGATATTTTTATCCATATGGAAACTCTTCGCAAGTATGGTATAGCGGGGCTTTATCCCAAGCAAGAAGTTCTTGTTCGATTAGATAGGGGAGAAAAAGGTTTGATGGCTGTTGAAATCCATCCTGATGTCTCTGCGACATTGTTTAGTAAGTCGCACTAAGTTAAGAATTGAAATTCGTTTATTTTATTTCAAAAATAAAGTAGAAAGAGGACGGCACGAAAAGTTCAGTGTTAGGAGGCGTCCTCTGTTTTTTATCAGGTAAGGTTATATAAAAAAGGTATAATTCTCTTTTTTACTTTAAACGATATAGTATAAGTTCAAACCTCCGTTATTTTCCCCCTTAATATTCTCCTTTATTATTTTTTTTGGGAATATCAGAGAAAAATCTACAAAAAAAACCTGATTACATGAAACGTTATCGGAAATAGATGCGTTTTTTCTTTTGCAAGAAGAGATTAATGACGAAATAAATTTTCTGTAGATCTTCTTTTAGCTAAAAATAGACTAAAATAACTTTTGGATGAAGTGAACTCAAAGCGATATTTGAAACCAATAGAGGTTTTAAAAGATGCGTTTTCATCTCTTATAAGAGATGTACAGAAAACCTATGCGAGCATGTAGACAAATCGATTTATAGGAGGGAAGACGTGCGGAGTGGTACGGTAGATCCTATGGGTGAAGATCTGTTGATTGACTCTATGAGTTATATTTGTTGGTTTTCCGGATAAAACCATTTTAGCGATATCTGCGCGAAGTTTTTAACGATAAGAAGATTGATGATTTTAAAGCTCTTATTTCTTTTGTTTTTAAGGAAAAGGTGAGTAAATGGTCAGTTGTAGTAGTTAGGATTTGATTGATTGGACAAACTCGGAGAGTGTATTTTGGTTTTAAGAAGTCTTGGATGAGCCAAATGTCTCAGAAGAAACATCCTCAGAACAACAGGCGGAAGGAATGGCTCATCCAAGGTATATTAAAGTGATCTAAAGCCAAGTATTGAAAATCTCTCCTATTTTTCTGACGTTGCTTTCAATCCCTAAAGAGGAAAAACATAACGTTCGTTATCGTGAAAATTTTTAGAATAGAGCGGATATTATTTTCTAACATAAATCACATATCAGGTATTGGAGATTTTATTTTTAATATTTTGGTTGTTCGGGCATAGTAGCATGCGTACGCGCAGACATCTGGACAGAATTTTTGTCCGCAGCACGCGTACGTGTAGACATCTGAACGGAATCTATGCGCTCTGTTGCTTTTAAAGTATTAGATAGGGTTTCCAATTCTTCCTGTTCTTTTTTTAATTCTGTATCTGCTAGCCTTTATGGAAAAGTATCTCGCTTTCTATAAAAAAATTCTCATGCGATTTGCGTTGCTGTTGTTCTGGATATGTTTTTTGTTCAATGCTTGAATCATTTAGGAAATTTTTATATCTTGTTGTTTTCTGTTTGGCTTCGTTATATCTGTCATTTTTTTCTTTTAGAGTTATTTCAAGCTCTTCTATTGAAGTCTCCTTTGTAAGATCAATGGAATGAGCATCATAAGATGCTAAAGAAAAACATATCAAACTTAAGAATGAAGGGATAATATTTAAAACGATTCTCATAAAAAATACTTAAAAACAATAAATCTTATATCTTGGAAATTATTTTTCTGTTGCATATACAATCAGATATACCCTCTTTGAGCAAGACCACTGCTTATCGCAGTTTTGAATTCTCACCGCTAGACGTTAAAAATGAGTTATTTTATACCGATGATTTTGGTAATTCTCTTGTAAAGTTCATTCGCAAAGATCTTCAGAGGAACCAGCAATACATATTGCGTTGCATTTTATCTTATTATTGCATCAGATGTTATTACTACATGATATTATATTATATTGTATTCATATCCATATCTCAAATTTCCGTCTTGCGTTTTTTCCTTTTTCCTTTACCTCTAATATCTGCTCGCTTCCTGTATCTCAGCGCTCGCATTGCAGGTGCAATATCCAAGCCCTATCAAAAGATGATTGCAATAGCAAACTCTCCACAAGAATCTTCTCTTCTAAAGCTTCTCTAATTTTTTCTCCATATTTTTTAAAAATTAATTTTATGATAGAACATCAACTACATTGGGCCTGATGCCTCATCCTGAAAACATGATAGAAGAATTTCACGGGGAAATAGATGGGCATGGCATATTTGTATTTGTGCTTAAGCAGAAGTATTCAAAGCCTTGTCTGTTTTGCTGTTTTCTAGCACATATTGTCTATTGGAGATTTTTTTCAATCTTGGGTATACGGAATGGATTAGGCGCTAGTACGCTTTGAAAGCGCATAGATGCAGAGACTATGAGAATGCCTCTTATGAAATGCGCGAATGGATTTTGGCTGGGGGGGCGACTAAAATAAGTTTATCAGCTGAAGAGAAGTAGAAGCAGAATTGCTATTAAAAAATGAGGGATAAGCATAAAGAAAGCATCGCAGAATCGGTGCTTCTCAAATTGATATTTGAGCTATCAATGCCTCATAAACGGAGATGTTATCTTCATAAGAAGTTGATTTTACTTGGTAAAATAATTTTTTCTTTTAATTTTAATTGCGGTTTTCTGGACAGAAATCCTGGAGAGAATGTCTATCATATTCCTGCAAGAAAAGAGCGTCAAAGAATATATAACCCCAAGGGAAATATCTTAAAATTACTAAAATTCTTGGGATAAGATCTATTCTACTTGTAATCCAAGAAAACGCTTTTTGAATTTTGATACTTGTCCGTGACGATCATTGGATTTCTGTTTTCCTCCGATCCAAGCGGCGTGTGATAGGGGATCAATATCAAGATTCATAACAGCTCCCTCAGTTTTCCAAGTGGAGTAAGTTTCATATTTTGTACCATCTGTCATAACGACAGTGATGGGATGATACTCTGGGTGGATTCCTGATTTCATGTTTTTCTCCTAGTATAAAAAATCCTGTCAAAATAGACCCGTCAACCATTGTATAAGGAAATCAGATATTGGCAAGATCCTTTATCTAATATAAGGGATAAGACGATAACATAGTATGAGATATAACGGTAGTGGTTTCGATTGTTGTTGATATGAAAAATGCAAACAAAAAAGAGAGCGATGGAATCTCATTTTTGAGATTCCTATTATCGTATATTAAGCTTTGTCGATGGTTTTTTATTGGATCTTTGCTTTCACTCATTGTGTCCTCTGTCCTCACTTTGCGTTTGCCAGTAATGGTAGCTTATTTTTTAAAAAATCTTCAAATCGATTCATATTTTTTTACTATCGTTTTTATGGTTTTTCTTTTGGCTTGTGTGAGTTCATCGCGCTATTGCTTCGCGGCAATGCTTGGGGAGAATATGGCTGCGTATATGCGAAGAGATGCTTTTTCGAAGCTCCTTAGACTCCCCTCCTCTTTTTTTGACTCAAAAAATCATGGAGAAGTCTTTGCAGTATTAGTAAGGGATACGGAAAGCATTAAGACAACAATAGGATTGGGTTTATCTATTGTATTGCGCAATGTTATGGTATTTATCGGTGCCATATTTATGATGATTTGGATTAGTCCGAATCTTGCGATGATTATTTTAGGTATATTATCCTTGACGATCGTTCTGATTTTAGTGTTTTTAAAAGTTATACGCAACAAAAAAAAAATTGTTCAAGTTCAGGAAGGTAGATTATTAAATTTCATATCTGATAGGATTGGATCTATGTTCATGCTGCAGGCTTTTAATGCAGAAAATGATACCATTCGGCGTTATGAACAGCAAGCTGGAAATTTACATGAATTTGTTCGTCGAGCCATATTAATTCGCACACGTCTAACGTTTGTTTCTATCCTTTCTGTATCTTGCGGTATCCTTTTGGTTTTATGGCTTGGTATACGGCATGTTACATCTCAAAACATGTCGGGGGATATATTAACCCAATTTATGATTTATACATTTATGGCATTGGGTTCTATAAGATCTTTTGTATTGTTTTTGGAGGGAATATCACAGGCGATAAATGCTGTAGATCGGTTGCAAAATTTTATAAAATTAGAAATAGAAATCACTTCCCCAGCCGTTCCAATAGCATTGCCTTTGCCGTCGCGGGGACAGATTGCTTTTCGTGATGTTTCTTTTTGTTATCCTGGAACGCCAGAGAAATCTATTTTGAAGAATATCAGATTTACTGTTCGTCCTGGGGAAACGGTGGCTATTGTAGGTCTTTCTGGAGTTGGTAAAACGACTATTTTTTCCCTGGCGTTGCGTTTTTATGATCCCAATTCAGGTTGTATAGAGCTAGATGGTGTTGACCTACGTCACATTTCATTAGAAGAGATTCGTCGACATATTTCTTGGGTTCCGCAAGACCCAATTCTTTTGAATGAATCCTTGCATGATAATATTGCTATAGGATTTCCAGGATCGAAACGTGAAGATGTTCAGCGTGCGGCAATGGCTGCTCAGGCTCACGAATTTATAATGAATTTGGAGAGAGGATATGATACGATTATAGGAGAAAATTCTTTGGTTTTATCCACAGGACAATGTCAGCGTATTGCTATTGCTCGTGCCATTCTCAAAGATTCCCCAATCTTATTGTTGGATGAGATCACTTCAGCTCTGGATGCAGAAAATGAAGTAAAAATATGGAAATCTTTGCGTAAATTTCGGAAAGGGCGTACGACGATTTTAATTGCTCATCGATTTTCTGTCGTTCAGGAAACAGATACGATATTGCTTTTAGACAATGGAAGGTTATTGGAGCAGGGAATACATAAGGAACTTATTAGTAGATCTGGTCCTTATGCTCATCTGGTAGAGTTGCAGTCCTCTAGAAAAAGCATATTAGGGGCTTGTTTTGAGAAGGACGAGATGTGATCACCTTGGGAGGAAGTGAATTTATTTGAGGTGATTGCTTTCTAAATTAGGGATATGTTTTAAAATAAGTTTTTGAATATGAGGACAGTAGTTAATATGCTTCTTTCTGGGAAAACAGGCTCTTCAATTAAATCACATTTTGGATTTTTTAGGATTCTTGTTGGGAATTTTCCTCAAATATTTATTCCTTTTGGGGATTTTCCTCAAATATCTATTCCTTTCCTTGTGTCTTGTGCGAAGCGTTTTTGATTCTATTGTATCGCTTCTTGATGATGCAGAACATGGTTTTATTTTATAGGAGTGCTTGTTTTTTTTCTTTATTTTTTGGGGAGCATTGATGGCATAGAAGTGATTAATGCTGTAGTTCAATCTTTGGATATTCGTAAAGATAAGAGCATTAGTATTTTGTCTTCGCTGAATATAGATCATATTCCATTGAACCGGAGATATCCAAAAGCAGTGCCATCGATAATGGAAGTGAATAGAGATGTTGTTGAATTTGATAACGGCTGGGAAGAGACAACAAAGTGTCGTATTGAATGAGATGGTAGAAAAGTATTTGGAAAATCAGTTTTTATAAAATTATCTCAAATAGAAGTAGAAAACCTCGTACATTGTTATATACTTGCTAAGAACAAAGGGAGAATTTAAAAAGGTTGATGATCTCAATTGAGATGAGATGCGTAAAAAAGGCAAAAAATCTATGTTGGCTTTAGATAAGACCATAAACAAATGAAAAATCCCTCCCAGATACGTAGGAAGAGCCACTGCCATTTTATAAAATCAGAAATCGCTGAGAGGGGTTGCTTGAGCACAATTTTCGTTTTACATGATTCTATCCCCTCAAAACAGTATAAGGAATCCTGTTCCAAAGCTTTGGTGAGGGAATGAACAAGGTGTTTCTTTGAAAGATGGTTAGTTATTCATCTTCCAAGCGGAAAGCCCATGTATGTTTGATATTGGGAGGAGCTTGCGAGAAGCTGTTGTCTCTTTTCGTATGGGAATAAAACAAATTGTTCATTTGACAATGAGCGATGATTTTCCTTTTTCCCAGGCATTTGTAGTGATAGAAAGTTGTTCTAGGAGATCCCTTAGATTGTTTTAGGGAAATTAATAATATCAGGCTTTTTTTTATTAGATAGGGAATTGATGTTGTGGATAAGAGTAAGGCATTAGAGGCGGCGTTATCGCAGATAGAACGTTCGTTTGGTAAAGGGTCAATTATGAAACTTGGCTCTAAGGGTAATATTGTTGGCGAGGTTGAGATTATTCCTAGTGGTTCTTTAGGATTGGATATCGCGTTAGGTATTGGTGGTTTGCCGAAAGGTCGTATTACCGAGATTTATGGACCAGAAAGTTCTGGAAAGACGACGTTAGCTCTTCACACAATTGCACAAGCTCAGAAAAAAGGGGGAGTTTGTGCCTTTATTGATGCGGAACATGCATTTGACGCTATCTATGCTAGAAAGTTAGGAGTTGATCTTAAGAATTTGCTTGTTTCTCAGCCAGATACTGGTGAACAAGCATTGGAAATTACAGATACGCTGATTCGATCGGGAAGCGTTGATGTTTTGGTAGTGGATTCCGTCGCAGCGCTGACTCCGAGAGCTGAAATTGAAGGTGATATGGGTGAAAGTCTACCCGGAATGCAGGCACGATTGATGAGTCAAGCGCTACGGAAGCTTACTGCATCTATTTCGCGCTCTAATTGTATCTTGGTTTTCATTAATCAGATACGGATGAAAATAGGTGTTATGTTTGGTTCTCCTGAAACAACAACAGGAGGTAATGCTCTTAAATTTTATGCCTCTATCCGTCTGGATATTCGTCGTATAGGTGCTATTAAGGATCGAGATGAGATCACTGGAAATCAAACGCGCGTAAAGGTTGTTAAAAACAAGATGGCTCCTCCATTTAAACAGGTGGAATTCGATATTATGTATGGAGAGGGTATTTCTCGTGTTGGTGAGTTGATTGATTTGGGTGTAAAGGCTTCTATCGTTGAAAAATCAGGGGCATGGTTTTCATATAAAAGTCAACGTTTGGGTCAGGGGCGTGAAAATGCGAAGACATTTTTACGAGAAAATGTTGAAATAGCAAATGATATAGAAGCATTGTTGCGTCAAAACGCTGGATTTGTTGCGGATAGTCTCCTTTTGCCGGATGTTGTTGCGGATTCTAATAAGAATTATGAGGATGCCAAGGTTCAATAAATCTTTAATTTGATCAGGATTGTCGTCGCGAAGATGTTTTGAGAATTTGGATGAATTGCATATAGAATTAGTGTGGTAATCTAGAGAATAGTAGTTCTTTAGATATTAGCTGAAAGCTCTGGCCGATGAGCGGTTTAAATAGTATTCGAAAGACATTTCTTGAATTCTTTCAAAAAAATGGACATGAGATCATAGCGTCTTCTCCACTTGTTCCACACAATGATCCAACATTGATGTTTACCAATGCGGGTATGGTTCAGTTCAAAAATATTTTTACGGGACAAGAACAGTGTGCGTATCAAACGGCTGCAACGGTACAGAAATGTATCCGTGCTGGTGGCAAGCATAACGACCTTGATAACGTTGGCCGCACGAATCGACACCACACTTTTTTTGAGATGTTAGGCAATTTTTCTTTTAGTGGTTATTTTAAGGAACGTGCTATTAGTCTCGCTTGGGATCTCCTTACCAGGGAATTCAATATTGATCGTCGTCGAATTGTAGTGACAGTTTATCACGATGACGAAGATGCTTTTAAGCTCTGGAGAAAGATTTCAGGTTTATCCACTGATAGAATTATTCGGATTAACGGCAGCGATAATTTTTGGTCAATGGCGGATACAGGTCCATGTGGTCCCTGTTCTGAAATTTTTTTTGATCGAGGAGAGAATATTCCAGGAGGATTGCCAGGATCTTCGGATGAAAATGGTGGTCGTTATGTAGAGATCTGGAATCTCGTTTTTATGCAGTTTGAGCAGATAAGCAAGCAAGAGCGTATTGCCTTACCAAATCCATCGATCGATACTGGGATGGGATTGGAGCGTATTGCTGCTGTTTTACAGGGAAAAGAAGATAATTACGACATAGATACATTTAGAACTCTCATATTCGCTTCCGAGCAGGAAACGGGAGTAGAATATCGAGGGAAAAAGGTATTAAATCATCGTGTCATTGTCGATCATCTGCGATCATCTGCGTTTTTAGTTGCAGATGGTGTGTTGCCGGCAAATGAAGGGCGCGGGTATGTTTTACGGCGTATTATGCGTCGTGCTATGTGTCATGCCCAATTATTAGGAGCTACGGAACCCCTTATATATCGTCTTTTGCCAACTCTTTTTAAAGAGATGGGATCTGCATATCCTGAATTAATCCGAGCACAATTACTTATTTCAGATACGCTTCAGTTGGAAGAGATGCGATTTCTTAAAACATTGAATCGTGGACTTCCTTTATTGGATGAAGTATCGGCGCATTTGGAGAAAAATGAAGTTCTCGATGGAGATGTTGCTTTTAAGTTATACGATACGCACGGTTTCCCTTTAGATCTTATGCAGGATATTTTGCAAGCGCGTGGTTTAGGTGGCGTGGATATTGTGCGTTTTGATCAATCTATGGAGGCACAACGGGCTAAAGCACGGTCGCATCGTCTTAATTTTGGAGAAAAGGCAACAGAAAAAATTTGGTTTATGATTAAGGAAGAATACGGTGTGACTCAATTTGTGGGTTATAAGACCAATGATGTCCATGATGCTGTGGTGCAAGCCATAGTAGAGAGGAATAAAGTCATTGAAAAGGCGACAAAAGGGCAAGAAGTTCAGATCGTAGTGAATAAAACACCCTTTTATGCTGAATCTGGAGGTCAAATAGGAGATATTGGTAGTATAACTGGCATAGGAGTTCATCTTCGGGTTATTGATACACAGAAAAAAGAGGGGTTATTTGTTCATCGTGCCGTAGTTGAAGATGGTTTGTTGCAAACAGGTATGCCTATTACGCTAGAAGTAGATATCGAAAATCGTCACGAGTTAAGCGTTCATCATTCAGCGACGCATTTATTACATTGGGCATTGCGTGAAATGCTTGGTTCTCATGTCGTGCAAAAGGGATCGCGTATTATTCCAGAGAGATTGCGTTTTGACATAGTCCATTCAAAACCAATAGCCGGTGATGAGATAAAATCTATTGAGGATATGGTCAACGATATTATCGCTCACAATCTTCCTGTTACAACAAGAATTATGGGTATAGATGCTGCGATAAAATCGGGATCTACGGCTTTATTTGGTGAAAAATACGGGGAGAAGGTTCGAGTTGTTTCTATAGAATCCAAAACTGCAGAAGTTCATTCTTCTGAATTGTGTGGTGGTACTCATGTTTCTTTTACAGGAGAAATTATGCTACTGCGTATTATCTCTGAAAGTTCGGTTAGTGCAGGTGTTCGTCGTATTGAGGCTGTCGCAGGAAGGGCAGCACGTGCTTACTTGGTTGAGCAAGATGAAACAGTAAAATCGCTTGCAATGTTTCTTAAGGTGCAGCCATTTGATGTTTTAAAACGCACGGAAGAAATTTGGGAAGAGCGACGTAAACTTCAGCTTTCTATTGCTCAGAGAAAATCGATATTTAATGACAATAATTTATCTCTTCGAAGAATTTCGGAGATCAATTTTATAGGCCAGGTGGTTTCTGATGTTAGTCCCAAAGATATCAAAGGATTAATTGATAGAGCTCGAAAAAAGATAAAGTCTGGAATTATTGTACTGGTTTCTGTTTCAGAAGAAGGAAAAGCTTCTGTTGTTGTTTCTGTTACGTCAGATCTAGTTGATCGGTTTAATGCTGTTGACCTTGTTCGTTTGGCATCGACAATCCTAGGAGGTAAGGGAGGAGGGGGACGTCCTGACATGGCTCAATCTGGTGGACCTGATGGTAAGAACGCTGCAAGAGTTATTGAAGTGATAGAAGAATTTTTAAGCAAGAAAGACGGCATATAACAGATCTTTTTTTTTCAAGAAGAGCATGGTCATAATCTATTTTTATTGCGCTTTTAGGTCGTTTTGACTGCGATAGAATAGGATTATACGATAGGTAAGCATTCTTTTTCTCTTGGGAATTTTGTTATTGATGGGCTTTTTAAGATAATGATCTTTTAGAAAGAAGGTAGATATGCTAAATAGGGAGGATTGTTGTTTTCAGAGTAGGTTTTTCCGTATTTCAAAAAGATATTTCTTTTGTAAAATAACGTCATTGAGAACTATCTAATTGATATAGAATACTTATTGATAAAAAAATTATAGTAAAAATGACGTAGTCGATTTTCTTTTTTATAACAAGAGGATTATATTTTCTGTGGATATGTTTACGTTGGAAAGTCGTCAGGACAATTTCGTCACGAGTCTTGAGTTTTTCCAAAAAAATCGTTTGCGTGTCTTGAAGATCTTTCCCAATTTTGGGAAATTGATTGTTAAAATTTTATATGATTTTCTTAATACGAGGCGTATAATTTCTTTATAATGAGCGCAATTAATTTTCTTTTTATAGAAAAATTAATGTAAACGAACCATCTTTGATGGGGTCTCGTACTAGATCTTGTTGTCTCATCTTTTCTTATATTAATTTTCCGCTTTAACCAGGATGAATCATCTTTTCAGGCCTAACGATTCTATCATATTCTTCAGCAGAGATGAAACCACAGGCGATAGCTTCTTCTCTGAGACTTGTTCCATTTTTATGAGCCGCCTTTGCGATAGTCGCAGCGTTGTCATATCCTATTTTAGGCGCTAGTGCAGTGACAAGCATCAAAGAACGGTTAAGTGAAGCTGCGATATTTTCTTTACGTGCCTGAAGACCAGTCATGCAATTAGAGGTAAATGACATAACAGAATCACTTAAAAGCTGTATAGACTGTAGAAAATTATAAGCAATCATGGGTTTGTAAACATTTAATTCAAAATGTCCTTGGCTATTAGCAAAAGTAATGGCAAAATGATTTCCAAAAATATGTGCACAAACTTGAGTCAAGGCTTCACACTGGGTTGGATTGATTTTCCCTGGCATTATAGAAGATCCCGGCTCGTTTTCAGGTAATGCCAGCTCTCCAAGACCAGCACGTGGACCTGATCCTAAGAAACGAATATCGTTGGATATTTTAAAGATAGCGGTAGCCGTTGAGTTGATTGCTCCATGACAGAAAGTGATTGCATCGTGTGCAGCGAGTGCCTCAAATTTGTTGGGAGCAGTTATAAACGGTAATCCGGTAATATCCCTTATATTTTGTGCAATCTTTTCGGCAAATCCAATAGGAGAATTAAGACCTGTTCCTACAGCTGTTCCTCCTTGTGCAAGTTCATAAAGTCCGTTCAAGGTAATTTCGATGCGTTCAATGGATTTTTTTACTTGTGTAGCATAACCTGAAAATTCTTGTCCCAGCGTCAAGGGGGTGGCATCCTGGGTATGGGTGCGTCCAATTTTTATAATATCCTGAAACTCATCTACTTTTTTTACCAAGGACTTTTGGAAATATCGTAGAGATGGCAATAAACGGTGGACTATTTGCTCTACACAGGCGATATGCATCGCTGTTGGATAGGTATCGTTTGATGACTGGCTCAAATTGACATGATCGTTAGGATGAACAGGATCTTTTGAACCGACAACTCCTCCCAAGAGCTCTATCGCACGATTAGCAATGACTTCGTTAACATTCATATTTGACTGTGTGCCAGAACCAGTTTGCCAGACAACTAAAGGAAAGTGATCATCTAACTTTCCAGTTATAACTTCCTCAGCAGCTTCGATAATTGCATGTCCAATCTTAGGATCAAGTTTTCCTAGCTCTATATTAACATGTGCTGCGGCTTTTTTTATGATTCCGAGCGCACGTATGATGGCGAGGGGCTGTTTTTCTTCACCAATTTTGAAATTTTCGAGAGAACGTTGTGCTTGAGCGCCCCAATAACGATTTTTTTCTACTTCGATCATGCCGAAGCTATCTTTTTCAGTGCGAGTAATAATGGTCATTGTTTCTCTGTGTTTCCTTGTTTCTCAATAACTGGAATGTTAGTTAATAAAGCCATCATGAACGGGAGCGATTATATGTCTTTTTGCTTATGAATGCAAACAGAGAGGCTGATATTACGATAAGATTGATGAAGGAATGCTATTGGTTTTTTTTCAATTATATTGCAGATATTTTCTTTGCCAAAATGAGATTATCGTGGATTTATGTACGAAAAGACTGTTGAAGGAGAATAAAATCCTAATACAATAGGCTAAAAGGAGAAAAGAAAAGGATTTTTGGATGAATATCCCAATCAATTTGTTCAGTTTTTTGTATTTTTTGTATTATTCACAGAAGGTTATGAGAAAAAGGAGATCTCTCTGGAGAGATTAGGAACGGGCAACAGAAATTTTATAAGTGTTTAAGGTTTTCCTTTTTGAGGATATTTAATCAATGTATCAGGAGTAAAAGGCGAGTTAAGGCATGCATTTTTAGGTTCTTGATTATGTGGGTTGTCATTTTCATTTTTGATCTTCAATGCTAAATTTCGAATAGAAACGGTTAAAGATCTTTTTCAATTTTGAATAGAATGGGTCTCTCCATTAGCCTCAGAGGAAAGTTAATATGCTAGTTTGGAAAACTTTCGACAGGGTGATATTTTGAACAAGTGCGGAGTATCATTCAAATTTATCGCATGAGAACTTCGACTAACGTATTTTCTCCAGAAACAACTGAAAAATCTCGAGAGTAAGTTTTATCTTTATTGCGGGCAAAGACGACGTAATCTCCTTCAGAGAGGATCATAGAAGGAAAGGCTCCCGCACTGTCGCCAACTATATCACCGCTGGGTGTTGATATTGACCATGAGGTATTAGCGATGGCTTCTCCACCTTCTTCGGATACAAGTTTGAATGTTATTTTAGCTGCTCGATTTTGAATGGTTATATCAAGAAGTTTTCCTGCTTCTACCTTAACGATAGTGCTTACCATTGCATTATAATTTCCATAATGGGAAGTAACTTGATAATTAGCGGCATTTAACCGTACGAGTGTTCCAGAATTCACTTTATTAACGATCATCAGGGTTTTTTGATTAGGATCCTCTTGTAAGGTATGAATAGCAAAATTTAGCTCATCGTCCGTAATAATTTTATTGGGTTTGTAAGCGCTATATAAACGTATTCCTCCTGCATTAAGTATTAATACTTGTTTTTTGACTTGACCTGTTTGGGGTACATTCAATTTTTGGACAGTGCCAGAGTGACCGAAAGAAGCACTCACGAGATAATTTCCTGGGAGCAGTTGAAGATTGATCTGTCCTCCTCCTGAAATTTTTGTGATAGGTGATAATTCCCCTTTTTTGTTCAGAGAAACATCGAATACATTCCATAATATTCCATTGCGTATTGGTTTTTCATGTTCAGTTAATCGTGCTTCGAAAGAGATTTTTTGCGGAGTGAGAAATTTATTACCCTTAGAAAAATCGACAGGAAATCTAGATGTTTTAGGTGTTGCATGAATGTTACTAATGTCTTCTTCCTTGGCATATGATGGAAAAGAATAGATTCTCATCATTATGGTGCTGATAATAAGAGACAGAAAAAACTTCTTCTTGGTTTTGGATGAAGGCGAATCTAATTTCATTTATTATTTCCGTGTTGTATTAAATGGGATTGTAGTTCCCTTTATGCAATCAGGATTATATCCAAATTTTAGCGGACAGCTATCTCTAATAGTACTTTAACTATAAATCGATAAGAGCAGAACCAAGGTATGTTTTTTATATCACGTGCATTTCGCCTATTATAAATCAATCCGATACTGAAAATCTATTTTTATATATTGAGAAATATTTATTTTACTCAATACGTTTGAAGCATTTTCGAAAGATTTCCAAGGATTACTCATATTTTATATAAACTTTTTTTAATAGGATATTGCAATTTTTCATTTCATTTCTAGGTTTGGTTTTCTTTTTTAAATTAATAACATACACAAAATGCAAGCTGAGTCTTTAAATGCCAAGGCGAATTCTCTTTTCTACTTAAAAAGATCAGCATAAGGTCTATTGATTGTCAAAAATATAGTGGAAGACTATGGATGATAACTTGAATTGAAAAATATTTCTAAGGATTATGGTTATGGGTCGTTATAATGTGCATTTTTCTTTTCCATAGGTTTGATCTCGGAGACTGTATTACTCGTGACAATGGAAAATTTACTGATGACATTTGATATTCTTATCATTGATGCTGAAAAAGATATCCGGGATACGATTTCTCGGATACTCAATGATGAGGGATATATGATTCGCACTGCGCATAATTCGGATAGCGCTCTTATAGAAATTGCTAATCGTTTGCCACAATTGATTTTATTGAATATTTTGATAAATGGTTCTTTAGAAGGTGGTTTATCCTTACTGGATAACATTAAAGAAAATTATGCAGATATTCCTGTAGTGATGATTTTTGGTCATGGGGATATTGAAGCGGCAGTTTCATCTATAAAACATGGGGCTTTTGATTTTATAGAAAAGCCTTTTAAAACAGACAGACTCTTGCACACAATATATAGAGCAATTGAAAACTCACATCTTAAACGTGAGGTCTATGAGTTAAAGAAAAAAATTGGTGGAGAAGAAGAACTTATAGGAATTTCAGGGGTTATTTCGCAGTTGCGTCAAGCGATAGATCGGGTGGCTTTAACGAATAGTCGTATTCTGATTTATGGTTTGTCGGGTGCGGGTAAGGAGCTTGTTGCACGTCTTATTCATAAAAAATCAGCAAGAATCAAGGGTCCCTTTGTTGTTTTAAAAGCTGCTGATATAACTTCTGATCGCATAGAAAGTGCTTTGTTTGGAAAGGAAGATACGTTAGGAAAAGCACAAAAAATTGGTTCTTTAGAAGAAGCACATCAAGGGACTCTCTATATTGATGAAATTGTATATATGCCACGTGATATACAAGAAAAAATTTTACGGACACTTGTTCAAAAGAAATTTAAACGTGTAGGTGGATTAAAGAATATTACAGTAGATGTGCGTATTATCTCATCTACGGCAGTAAATCCACATGACCATATTGCAAAAGGATTGCTGAGAGAAGATCTTTACTACCGTTTAGCAGTGGTACCAATTCGGGTTCCGAGTCTTGTGGAAAGAAGAGAAGATATCCCTCTACTGGTAGAGAGTTTAATAAATCAAATTTGTTTTAGATTGGGAATTCGTCCGCGTCGTATTAGTAACGATGCCATGGCGATTTTGCAAGCTTATGATTGGCCTGGAAACGTTCGCGAATTAAGAAATCATCTGGAAAAGATCCTTGTTTTAACGCGCGACGAAGATCCAGAATCAGAGATTACTACAGATATGTTGCCAGCTGATCTTAGTAGATTTCTACCAACAGCTTCTATAGAAGAGAATCAGCAAATCATGAATTTATCCTTGCGTGAAGCGAGAGAGATTTTCGAGAAGAATTACCTGACGGCACAGATAAACAGGTTTAGCGGCAATATTTCTCGTACTGCAGAATTTGTGGGTATGGAACGTTCGGCATTGCATCGTAAACTAAAATCCTTAGGTTTATGAATAGTGATACAAATCTTGTTCAGCATAAAAAGTTCAAAAACTATTCATTGTTTCCTTCTCCGGAGTCCAGACTGACAATCATGACCACAACAAATAATCAATGAGCATAGTCACGTCTATATCAGATGTATCCATGGGAAGAAATTCATCAAGATTTTTTTAAACGCAGTGACTCTTGTTAAAACGAAAATTCTCCTGGAGGCTTTTGGATATTTTGTTTTCTATTGAAAGCAATTTAAAGAGAGAACGTGGGATAGATTTCCGATCTTTCTATATTGTACCTATTGGAAATCTCAAAAAGTTTATATTTACTGTAGTAAAAACAGTAATTTTCCTCTCAATAGAGTGGTATATTTCCTTTTTTTGAGAAATAGTCGCATTTGTTAAGATAACCATCTTTCTTTTCTTTTTAACTGAGCTACCAATAGACGTTTTATTTAAAGACAATCTTAACTATTGTTAAAGCAGGACAAGAGCTTTTCAAGGAGTACGAAAATACCAGAGAAAGCGACGACAAGATATACGCTTTTTTGGGTTTACTGATGGTATTGTGAAAAAGCCTAAGTAAAAGTTGCGGGATTGCAATTAAGAATATGTAGGCATATCCACGATGTCTTATTTAGGATCCGGGGAAATTAAATCTTTGTTTTTAGTGTATTTTAATGATAATTTTATAAATTTATCCATTTTATACTATGAAATAATTGATTTTAAATCCAATATTCTATTATACAGTATACACGAACGTGCTTATGATATTTATGATTTCTGCCACTTTACAGGGTTAATAAAGCGGAGGAATTGATTTGCGATTTGTTGTGAATTGTTTTTATAAGTTAGATTTCGACTTCCTATAAGCTTATGATTCATGGTTATGATATTTTTTGGAGTAATAGCAAATTATTTTTTACAATAGGTTGAGATATGGAGTGTTCTATGAGTTTGGATAATTCCTCGTCTATATTTGTCAATCGACGAGGGATGATGTTGGTTATTTCTTCACCTTCCGGAGTTGGAAAATCTACAATAGCCGACAGTATTCTTCGATCTGATAAGAATTTTGATATATCGGTGAGTGCTACGACTCGCAGTCGGCGTCCAAACGAAGTGGACGGAAAAGATTATCATTTTTTGAGCCTAGAGCAATTTGAGAAGTTGCGGGATTCTAATGCTTTTATAGAATGGGCGAAAGTACATGGTCATTTTTATGGTACGTTGCGGGATCCCATAGAGAACAATATATCCCGAGGAAGGGATATGCTCTTTGATATTGATTGGCAGGGAACATTTCAACTTCGGAAGAATATGAAGTCAGATATCGTTTCGTGTTTTATTTTGCCACCAACGATGCGAGAGCTTCATTCTCGGTTATGTCATCGTGCAAAAAAAACTCAGGAAAGTCAAAAATCCGTTGAGCTACGATTATGTAATGCCTATACAGAGATAAAAAAATGGAACAACTATGACTATGTTATTATCAATGATAGTTTAGAAACTTCTTTAAGGACGTTGAGGTCAGTGATTGAATCAGAACGAATACGTCGGCAGCGTATTGACCGTGGTATAAGTGGTTTTATAAAAGGATTATTACAGGAAAAACTATGATGAAAATCCATGCAGATTAAGGGTTTTTATCTAGAGGAATAGGACCCGGGACTGGCAGGGAGCACAACGGTTTTTTTGTTATTAAGGAAGACACGGTGATTTATGTGTGCGTGCACGGCGCGTGCGAGTACTTGTGCTTCCACATCTTTTCCTATTGAAATGTAATCTGTAATGTTTTGTGTGTGTGAGACGCGTATGGTATCTTGCTCGATGATAGGACCTTCATCGAGTGTGGGTGTCACGTAGTGAGCAGTGGCACCAATGAGTTTTACGCCATATTCGAAAGCTTGTTTATAGGGATTCGCTCCTTTGAAACAAGGTAGGAATGAGTGATGTATATTGATAATACATCCCAGCATTTTTGTGCAAAATTCATCAGAAAGAATCTGCATATAGCGTGCTAAGATAAGCAATTCTGTGTCGGTTTTTTCTATTATTTTTGTTAATTTTTTTTCAGAATCTTTTTTATTCTGTGGTGTTATAGGGATATAGTAAAAGGGAATACCGTAGCTTTCGACTAGTTTTTGATGATCCAAGTGATTAGATACTACACCGGTAATATCCATGAGGAGAGTGCCAGTATGCCATCGATATAATAGATCATGAAGGCAATGGCTAAAACGCGAAACCATTATGATGGTTCTTGTGAAATCTCTCGTATTCCGAATAAAAAACTCCATTGAAAATTTCTTGGCAATATCCTTAAAATCTTTGTGAACTTCTTCTAAGTGGCTATCTTCTTCTGGGGTAAAGCTGACCCTCATAAAAAATCTCTGAGTATCTGAATCATCGAATTGAGATGAATCTGAGATGTTGCAATGTTTTTTGGATAAGTATCCGGCAATTTCAGCAACGATTCCTCGTCTTGAGGGACAGGTAACAGTCAAAATATAATTAGACATTTGGCTAACTCAAACTTGTGGTTCTTGATATGCGTAAAAAATATATTTCCTAATAGTGATGCTATTCTAATTCTTGTGAAAAGAAAAAACCATACGATTTTATAGACTATTTTAGAGGTTAAAATCACTTGTATCACAACAATTCATACTTAACTTATTTATTTTATTCTATTCTAGCTGTCTATTTTGAATGAAGAAGGAAATATTTTGTGTTTACTGAGTAAGTTGAGAAATAAGAGATTTTTAAAAAGTATAATTTTATGTAAAACGGGAAATTTTGCCATTATTACGGCATGTAGCATTCTATGTATTATGATGTTGACAGGATTAGCGTTTGATGCCGTGAGAATCATGTATTATAAATCATGTCTGCAAGAAGCTGGAGATATAGCCGCTCTTACCAGTATGGAATATTTTGAGAACCTAATCCTAGAGGATGGATCTACTCAGGTTTCAGTAATATCAAAGAAAATTGATGATACTATTGATTATAGTCGTAAGATTTTTAAATTAGAAATTGCACAGAATGTTAAATTTATTCCAGATTTAGCACTCAAAATGAGTCAAACAGCAGAAGTGTCGTTAGACAAGAATCAATCAGAAAAAGGATATAAGTTATTATTTCGGCCATCATATGAGATGCCACTTAGTGGATTGTCTTTTGGATTAAAAGCATTAGGGATGAAATCTATTGTCATTTCTACAGATAGCGTTGTGAATACATTTAATCAGTCTTCACTCTCCAAACACATAGATGATTTAGCAATTTCAATACATGCGGATGTTACAAATGCTGAATGGACATCGCAAGACAAAAACAAGATAAAAGATGCAATATATTCAGTAGACGGCGTGAAATTTTTTTTAAAACAACTTGCACGTTCGCTGAAACAAGATATTCCTGATGTTGATAAACATGTTTACGCAGGTGTTTCAGAATTTGGTATGGATACGAAGATTTTAACATGGATGCAGCATGGAACGCGCGGTATATCAAGTGCTACTTCATTGATATCTGTACGGGCAGAAGACGATTTTCCCAATATAGAGGATTCTCTTGCAAGAACAAATGTTACTTTGACAGGAAAAGAGAGGCTCCACGATCCTATGAGATTGATAGATAATTATCATATTATGATACTTCGCAATAAGCCGATTCCTGATTACTATCATCATAGCGAGCGTTTTATAAAGAAAATCGAACATCTCTGTCATTTAATGTCAGAGAATCGTAAGAATCCTGATTTTACTCCTTTAACTGAAAATTCTCCTGCTGAAGGTACTGTGCGAATTATTGTTATGGGAATTTCTCCTCACCCAATGGCCGCTAAAATAGGAAAATTATGTGCTACATTTCAGGATGATTATTACGAGGCTTATACAAAAGAGGAAATAGAGAAACAGGCTCAGTTGATAAGTAATAAATTGGTAGGGGATATCAAGGATAGATTTTCTTCTCGTGGACTAGTCAAGCTTATTCGATGAGGTAATAAAACGTGCATAAGTGAAAAGCGATCGGTTTTCTTTTTATTAAACATTCTGATATTTATAAAAAATATGTATTTGATCTCTTGCTATACGAGAGAGATTTCTCTGGACGAGAAAAAGAAATATCATGAAAAGTGATTGGCTTCTACGATGGAAAGGGCAATATATCTTTGATGTGAGAAGTTTTTTGGACATTTATATTCTATTTTCCCTTTTTCAGAGAAGTGTCATCTTTGAGTGACATGCAGATTTTGGTAAGAATTAAAACAAGAAATATTTCTGGTGACAACGTTTTTAAAACTTCTTGGGGGCTGATATGGGATAGGGCATCATATTATACTGTAAGATAAATTTTTGGATTGCGAGGATTGAGAAGAAAAGATCGGTAAGAGATAAGAAAAAGTGATATATTCCATAGGTTTAATAGTCATATTATTCAGACTTTTTGCATTGGGGATATGGGATATATATGAGTTCAGTTGAAGATTTAAAATGATTTTTTTCGGTATATATTTTTCCATGGTGTGGTTTTGATAGCATTTTTCTACGATGTATGATCGTTTTGTTGAAAAACAATAAGTTGAGATTTATGAAGTATTTTCAGTTTTTTATGATTTATATCACGCAGTTTGAGGAGTAAAATTCGCCGACAAAAATTTTAAAGCCTTTTTTACAGGTGCTGGTTTGGAATACAAGATATCGGATAATATCTCTGTATTCTTTGGGTATAATGACCAATTTTCCGAAAACACTATATTGTTGCACTCACTGCTGCGGTGGGTTTAAAAAGGTGTTTTATTTTAATATATTTTATAAAAAATATTGCATTAAGTCGTTCGTATATATCCTTTGGGAAAGATTTTTCTGTGTTATCCATTTCTGATAGAGAAATTCTATTGTTTTTCGTAAAAAAGAATTTTTATAAGCATGTAAGATGGTATGCCGTATCTATTTTCGCGATGGTAGTTGTTGCTACAATGACGGCATTGAGTGCGTGGATTATGCGTGATGTCATCAATGAAATTGTTTCCCGTGATATCACTCGTATTTCTTTTGTTTCTGCTACGGTAGCAGTGATATTTCTCATAAAGGGAATCGCATCTTTTATACAAAATTATTACTTAAGCTGCGCGGGTAATTCTATTGTTGCTGAACAGCAACGAAAAATCTATAGCCGTCTTTTGCAGCACGACCTTTACTTCTATGACAGCAATCATTCGTCACAGTTGCAAGTTCGCTTTATTCATGCTGCGCAGGCAGTGCGAGGTGTTATTGATACGCTCGTTACGTCTTTTATAAGGGATTCTTTGTCTCTATTTGGGTTGATGATAGTGATGGTTATTCAACATCCTCTATTGTCCTTATTTTCACTTTTAGTTGGTCCTTTATGTCTTTTGGGTATTCGTTTGCTGGTTAAAAAAGTACGTCATCTCATGGCACAGGGGATTCTTGCCCTTGAGAAGATTATTCAAACTCTTCAGGATACTGTTGTAGGAATTCGGGTTGTAAAGGCTTTTGCAATGGAAGAGATTATGTGCCAGCAAATGTATAGTGCAATAAAAGAAGTTGAAGATCGCTCTAATAGTATAGCTATGTTAGAATCTGCAACGAGTCCAATTATGGAAACCATTTCGGGATTGGTCATAGCAGGGGTCATTATTTTATCTGGTTTTTTTATTGCAAAACAAGAAAATACCCCCGGTGAGATCATGTCTTTCGTAACAGCATTACTCATGGCTTATGAACCAGCAAAGCGTATTGCTCGCACGCGTATTAGCTTGGAAGGAGGTATGATTGGAGTTCGTTTCATGTTTAATCTTCTCAATCATCCTATTGCGATAAAGGAAAGTCCTCATGCAAGGCATATGCTTTCTGGAGCAGGAAAAGTTGTATTCCGTGATGTTGATTTTTCTTATAAAAAAGAGCATCCGGTTCTTGCAGGAATCAATATATGTTTTCATGCAGGCAAAACGACAGCTTTAATAGGACCTTCAGGAAGTGGTAAATCGACGATTATTAATTTGCTTATGCGTATGTATGATCCATCATCTGGTGTGATTGAGATTGATGGTATTGATATTCGTGATTTAACTTTTTCTTCCCTGCGAACCTGTATTTCATACGTTGGACAGGATGTTTTTTTGTTTTCTGGAACGGTGCGGCATAATATTCTTATTGGTCGTCCAATGGCAACAGAGGACGAGCTTATAGAAGTTTCCAAGGCTGCGAATGCACATGATTTTATTATGAATTTACCTCAAGGATATGATACCGATATAGGAGAGAATGGTAATGGTATTTCTGGAGGGCAAAAACAGCGTATAGCCATTGCACGTGCTATGCTCCATAATGGTCAGATCCTCGTCATGGATGAAGCGACCAGTGCTCTTGATACCCATGCTGAATTTCTCATTCGCGAATCGATGATGCGTTTGATGCAGGGGCGCACTGTGATAGTGATTGCGCATAGGATATCGACAATCGCGCAAGCTGATCACATTATTGTTATAGAGAAAGGAACAGTTTCCGAAGAAGGAGATCCGATGTCTTTGCTTCAGAAAGAAAATGGATCATATCGAAAAATGCACAGTTCCCAGATTCTTGCAGATCTTCTCTGAAAGAGACGAAATATTAGTCTCTTTTGCATATTTCTGATAGTGGATTCAGACGAGGAGGCCAAGCTAATTCATGATAGTGCGATTCCAAAGATAAATTAGGATTATAATTTGGATCTTTGCGTATAATATGTTTCCAGCGTTGTGCCATATATTTTATTTCTTTATGAAATCTTAGTTTTTTTTCTGGTGTATTGTCCAAGCCGCGCGTGTGTGATTCATGATGGTATAGCTCCGCATAAGGTGTCCAAACGCTTCGATATCCTGCTTCCGAGATTCTAAGACAAAAATCTACATCATTAAATGCGACAGCTAGATTGTTCTCATCGAAACCACCAAAGGTTGTAAAAATCTGTTTGCTCGTGAGCATACAAGCTCCCGTCACGGCGCTTACTGAATGTATAACTTTGTTTAATCCAAAATATTGACTAGTACCTTTGGGAGCTTTTAGGTTTTTATGACCTGCTATACCTCCCATTCCGATGACTATACCGCCATGTTGTAAAGTATTGTTATAATACCATAAGCATGCACCGACGGATCCAACCTTTGGCTGAATAGCTATTCCCATCATTTCATATAACCATTCTCCGGTAATAACTTCAGTATCATTGTTTAAAAAGCAAAAGAAGTCTCCTTTAGCGGTTTTTATGGCGCTGTTATTAATTTTTGAATAGTTAAAAGGTTGTGTTTGATCATGTATAATTTGAAGGTTTTTATACTTTTTCTTGATTCTTTTCATATAGGAGAGGGTTTCTAATTCATATGAGTTATTGTCAATAAGGATTATCTCATAATTAGGGTATGTGGTTTTTGCATAAATGCTTTGCAAGCAATTTTCTAGAATAGAAACATGATTTTGAAACGGGATAATAATACTTACGAGTGGGACAGGCTTGGGAATACTATAATGGGTACGGTATCCGACGGTAGAGAATTCTGATTTTGCTACTATATCATTGCGCTGAAAGTGATCATTTAAGGCACGTTTGCCTGCAGTCACAGCGTAATTCTTATTATCTAAGGACTTGGATGTGCTATCATCATGACTACGCCAATGATAAAGAACCAGTGGTATATGTATGATCTGGGCAGGATTAATTTTGTCTAAAAATCGTAATGCAAGATCATAGTCTTGCGCGCCTTCGAATCCTTCTCGGAATCCTCCAATTTCTTTGAAAAGATCTGCTTTATATACTCCTAGGTGGGAAATCATATTGTGTGCATAGAAAAGATCGATATTGAAGTCATATTTGAAATAAGGAGAAAATCGTTTCTTACCGTTTTCGCTTATTTTATCTTCGTCAGAATAGATGATTTTGGCGTTTATATTGGAATTAATTTCTAAAGCAATATGAAATAGCGCTGTTGGATGAAGTAGATCATCGTGATCTAACAAAGCAAACCATTCACCCTTTGCCAATTCTACTGCACTATTAGAGGCAACTGAGATTTGTCCTCTACTTTCTCGAAAAACGACTTTGATACGAGAATCTTTCTTCGTATACTCTTTGAGCAATGAGATAATACTTTGATCATTGGAGTTGTCTTCAGCAATGCACAGTTCCCAATGAGGATAAATTTGATTTCGCACAGATTCTATAGCCATTCTTAGCCAATCTATTTTGACCTTATATACGGGCATAATGACAGAGATAAGAGGTTTTTTATTCCATCGTGAGATTTCCTTTTGCATAATGTTTTGTGATTTTTGGGATACATTATCAAATTTAGACAACCATTCTTTGTAGGATTTTTTTGATTTGCGAGTTAGCTTTAATTTTATTTTTTTTAAAAATATTTTTATATAATTCTTGCTTTGCAAAAACATTTTTAGCTTCATTTCTCTATGGATTTTGTCAATCTCTTTGTTCAGGGGAAGATCGCCCAGATTTTTAATTTAGTCTTTAATATGTTTATATTAAGTCAGTGCTATTATGGCGATATTTGATTTGCGATAATCTTTCCATATATATCTCATCTTTGTTCTATTTGTTGTAAGGTTCTTAATCTTTTAAAAATGCATAGAATTACCTGCCTAGACTTTCTCGTAGCAACTCATACTCTTTCACCTTTCTTTTAAAATATAATGTAAAGTAGGTGATCCATACGAGAAGTCAGAGCGTTTTATATTTTGGATTGGGGGAAATTTTTATTTCAGAAAAGATTCTAGCTAGGGACTTTTTATTGAAAAGAGAAAGGTTTTTTTTAAAAAATTTCATCGTCGAACAAATATTTTTATCCATAAAAAATAATGTTTGATATTCAAGAATTTTTATACATAAGCTCTTAAAGAGAGTTTCTCTATGAGCTACAAGTAAAGGATGAATATGAAAAATTTTCTTAAAATAGCGTTGTTTTTAAAAATTTTTCGTCGAAAAATCATTAATATTGCTCAAATTTACTCAGTTAAAATTGATTTTATAGACTTAACAATATATATACTAAGATAGTATATACTCCATACTATATATTTTATTTTGGCATGTGAAAAGGGAAAAAAGACAAAGGACTAGGTATACATCTCGGATTTTGAGAATTATTTCCCTTGGAAAATTGAATCTTCTCGATTCAATTGTCGTCTTTTAAGAAGTTTATTTTTCCTCTTTGGGGGATCTTGCGTTGACGGATGCGTTTTTCTCTGAGGTTTTTTACAAATCCTAGATTGAGAATTAAAGGCTACATTTTTTAATATTATTTTGGTGTATGAATTTCGATGGTGATTGTTAATCCTGTGCGTGTTCTTAAAGCAAAAAAAATCAAAGATAATCGAGGTTGGTTTTCAGAATCTTATAATGATAGAGCGTTAAGAGATATTGGTATAGACGATGTTTTTGTGCAAGAGAATCATTCTTTTTCCTCTTCCATAGGTACAGTAAGGGGACTGCATTTTCAGAAACCACCTCGTTCGCAAGCAAAGCTTGTGCGATGTATTGTTGGTCGAGTTTTTGACGTGGTTGTGGATATACGCAAGAATTCTCCTACCTGGAGTCACTGGGTTGGACTAGAACTTTCTGCGAGAAATCACTTGCAAATTTACGTCCCAGTTGGATTCGCACATGGTTTCATGACGTTAGAACCAAATACAGAGGTCATTTACAAAGTAACGAATTTTTATTCTAAAGAGTATGAATCAGGGATTTTTTGGAAGGATGTAAGTATAGGTATTGAATGGCCAAGATTAGAAAACATATTTCCCAATTTATCTGAAAAAGATATGTTGCTTTCACGTTTACAGGAGTTAGATAGTCCTTTTGATTATAACGGAATGCCTCTTTTTCCTCTTGATTTAAATCAATATATAACATGCGTTTAATTATAACCGGAGGGGCAGGTTTTATTGGATCAGCAGTTTGTCGATATTTCGTAGATGAGTTAAAAATACATGTTTTGGTGATAGATAAATTGACTTACTCTGGGAATTTAACCTCTCTGAAAGAGGTTTCTCAGAATAAGTTATTTTCGTTCTTACAAGTCGATATTTGTGATCGGAATAGGATTCGTTGCGCGTTTAAAGAATTCCAGCCAGATGCTGTGATGCACTTGGCTGCAGAGAGTCATGTAGATCGTTCTATTTGTGATCCCCAGGAGTTTATTACCACTAATATCGTGGGAACTTTTGTATTGCTAGAGGAAGCGAGATTATGGTGGTCATCTCTTTCTGGAAGAAAAAAAGATCAATTTCGTTTTTTACATGTTTCCACAGATGAAGTATACGGCTCTTTGGAGAATGGATCATTTTGTGAGGAGATGCCATACAATCCGTCTTCACCATATTCTGCGTCGAAAGCTTCCGCAGATCATTTGGTTCTTGCGTGGGGACGCACATATGGATTTCCAGTTTTGATTTCACATTGCTCCAATAATTATGGACCGTACCATTTTCCTGAAAAACTTATACCACTAGTTATTACCAGGGCTATAAAAGGAGAGAGTATTTTTATTTACGGTGATGGTCAAAATGTGCGTGATTGGCTTTATGTCGAAGATCATGTTCAAGCATTACGTTTGATTCTCAGCAATGGAAGGATCGGAGGAAAATATAATATTGGCGGGGAGAGTGAGCGACATAATATTGATATCGTTTTTCACATTTGTGGTTTGTTGGATTCTTTGATGCCGAAAGATTATCTTCATTCTTGTTTGGTTCGTTTTGTAAAAGATCGTCCTGCCCATGATCGTCGTTATGCTATTGATTATTCAAAAATAAAAAGTGAAATAGGATGGTTTCCTCAAGAGAGTTTTGAGAGTGGAATAGAGAAGACTGTTCATTGGTATTTGAACAATAGTTGGTGGTGGAGATCTCTGTGTGGTGATGTTATGATGAGGGGCCATGCCCAATGGAATAGTTTAAGTGAGGATTCTGGTAATCGGAAATAATGGTCAGGTTGCGACTGCATTATCTTATTTCTCTAATCAAGAAGCAGAAGTAATCAGGATAGGACGTCCAGATATTGATCTCGCGACACCGAAAAATTTTACAAAAATTTTTTTAAAGTTTTCTCCTGACGTTATTGTTAATCCTGCGGCATATACAGCTGTAGAAAAGTCGGAAAATGATCCAGAAAGGGTCTTTGCTATTAATGCAACTGGTGCTGGTGTTGTTGCGGCGGCAGCCGCAGAAATTGGCATTCCTTACATATATGTATCAACTGATTACGTTTTTGATGGATCTGCTTGTGTTCCTGTTCGTGAAGATGCTGATACGGCTCCTCTCAATGTATATGGAAAGAGTAAGTTGGCAGGTGAAAGAAATGTCATTTCCTTTACGAACAATTATGTTATTTTGCGTACGGCATGGGTTTATTCCATGATTGGTAGAAATTTTTTGTGTTCTATATTAGAAGCGGCAAAAGTTCGTCATGAATTGGATGTTGTTTGTGATCAATTTGGAACGCCAACTTCAGCTTTTCAGATTGCAATTTCTATTCTTAAGATTGCACGTAATTTGGTAGATAATTCTGATATTGCTTTGCGTGGAGTATTCCATATGGTGGCGAATGGTGGTCCTATCAGTTGGGCAGATTTTGCTGAACATATTTTCTTGATATCAGCGAAATATAGCGGTCCTGTCGCTGAAGTTCGTCGAGTTTCTACTCGTTTTTACCCTACAACCGTACGTCGTCCGATGTATTCTTGCCTTGATTGTAGCAAATTGGAGAAAATTCATAATATACGGATTTCGAGTTGGAAAGATGGCCTTTACAATGTTTTTTCTCATAATTTTAATAATACGAAGGTAATTTTAGAGAAAAATTTCATACGGAGTAGCAAATAATGAAGGGTATAATTCTTGCCGGCGGATCAGGTACACGCCTTAGCCCAATTACAGATGCTGTCTCTAAGCAGATATTGCCGATTTATAACAAGCCGATGATTTATTATCCTTTGAGTATTTTGATGGATGCTAATGTCCGGGAAATATTGATCATTTCCACGCCAAGGGATCTTCCTGTTTTTAAGAATCTTTTCGGCACAGGAAAACAGTGGGGAGTGGAATTTTCTTATATAGAACAACCGTTTCCTGGTGGTTTAGCACAAGCTTATATTTTAGGATCGGATTTTGTTGGTGATTTATCTTCGATTCTTATCCTTGGGGATAATATTTTTTATGGATCCGATCTTTCTGCTATTTTTCAAAGGGGGTGTATGCGACAGAAGGGAGCGACAATAGTTGCTTACCATGTTCGAGATTCGAAGCGTTATGGTGTTGTTGAGTTGGATTCTTGTAATCGGGCAATTTCTATAGAAGAGAAGCCTGAGTTTCCAAAATCTTCTTTGGTGGTTACGGGGCTCTATTTTTATGACAAGGATGTTGTTGAAATTGCACGCAGTCTAAAGCCTTCTGTTCGTGGTGAATTGGAGATTACGGATATTAATCGCCATTACATGGATCAAGGGTCTCTTTCGGTAGAAGTTTTGGGACAGGGTAGTGCGTGGTTTGATGCTGGCACATCAGAATCATTGTTGGACGCTTCGATGTTTGTTCGAGCTCTTGAAGAGCGTCAAGGATCGTATATTGCTTGTCCTGAGGAAGTAGCATACAGAAAAGGTTTCATAAATAGAGATCATTTTTTGAAACTTGCTAGAGGATTTGGAGATCATCCTTATGGACGATATCTGCGGGGAGTTGTTGAGGAAAATATTGGAAGCGTATCGAGTGTCCTTTCGTGAATCTCTGGTTTAGCTATGATAAGGTTTCCTTCTGTATATCGGCTTATTCCTCGTCCTGATTTGCATGATTCTTCCTTATGTAGCCTTCGATTGATATCGTCACAGGAGAGGAGTTTTGTTATCTATTTGCCTTTAAGTAGTGATACCATAGGCTATTTTTTGTTTACTTCTTTTTCTAAATCATGGAATTTTTATAGTGAAAATCTCATCATCGATAAGATCGGTCCTCTTAAGGGGTGTTTTTTTTGGTTGCGATCTCTATTTGTTTTTGGGCGAGATAATAAATTATGTTTTGGCGAAAATCGTATTTTCGCATATGGCTCAAGGCGGGCAAAGAGATCTTTTTTAAAGTCCAACCGTCATATGAGGATAAGGGGTCTACCCTTTGATGGAAATAAAATCCATAATTTCCCGCAGTTATTGTATGGATGGGATGATTCTATAGCGAAAAATATTGACTTACAGATAGCAACTAAGGCGAGAATAGCTATCGTTGTCCATATTTACTATGTTGATCGTTGGATGGAGATAGCCAATCTTCTGTCAGGACTAGGTTTCACTTTTGACCTTTATATAAGTCTTGTGCGAGAAAGTTCAGAAATACGATCGGAAATTTTGCGGCGTTTCTCGTGTGCACGGGTATATGTAATGGATAATTATGGAAGGGATATCCGTCCCTTCCTTGTTTTTCTTGAAGAAGGGAAACTTGATAAATATGATTATATATGTAAGATCCATGCTAAAAAATCAAGGGATGGAAGGCATTCTTGGTGGGAAGGAGATCTGTGGCGGCGGTGGATTTTCTTTGATCTTCTTGGTGCATCTGGTGTCGCTTTAAAAATTATCGAGACTTTTGATAGGTGTGATACGATAGGAATGATAGGTTCACGAGCATATCGCTATCCCAACAACTATTTTGCGCACGATAAGGCTTGGGGAAAGAATTACTCATCGGTTCTTTCTATTGCTAGAAAGATGGGAATTCTTTCTGAAAATTGTAAGCTTGACTTTTTTGGCGGTACAATGTTTTGGGTGAGGCGTAAAGCTCTTGATCCCATAAAATATCTAGGACTTTCAAAAGATTTCGCATCGAATAAAAATGAAAGTTTAGATGGAAACCTCGAACATGCCATTGAGAGATGTTTTTCTCTCTCTGTTATGCAAATGGGTTTATGTCTTGGTGATGTTGATTGTATACTAGGAACGTCTTCGAGTCAGATGCCTCAAATTTCTATTTCAGAAACTTAGAGTTTATATGATATTATTTTTAAGTATTTTGACAAAATCTCATTTTAGAGTTCTTCTAGGAAAGGGAAGAATTTATTAATCACTTCCCTAAATACTATGATATATCCAATAAGAAACAAGGGATTATAAAGATTTCCAATCTTGAGAAGATATTAGAGAAGAATGTATCAATCGCTGCCCAATCGAGATCGCTTTCGCTTGTAACTTTTGAATTCCTATAAAATACGAAATATTGTTTGCGAGTACGAACCCGTGCCTTCTATAGAAAAAAGCTATATAGAAGATATTTGCGCTACTTACAATTGTCTCAGATTCTGTGCTTTGTTGTGCAGTATACGGGGCACATAAGATGGGGAAAATACACGATTTATTAGGAATTTTCAATCATAAGGTGATAGATTCTTTTTTTTCAGAAACTACGTCTGTTTTATATATGATTTTTAGTTCTTTATGTGATATAGTCTACTTCTATATGGAATGAGGATACTAGTTTATTTTAAAGAGAGAACGTCGTTTTTTGCGAGATGTGTACGGTGTCGCAATTACAATCCTAAGCTTTAGTTATGTGACTTGTTTCTATATATGATTGCATGGCATCGTACGATGGGTGTCTGCGTCGTTATTTCTTATAGGATTTTTAATCCGTTTGACGGAGCTTTTTTATGTTACACGAGACGCCTCTTATGTCGACGATTATATGGGGGTTTGTGCTTGCCTTTTTGTTTGGAGCTATGGCAAATCGGTTTCGTCTTCCGACGCTCGTGGGATATCTAGTAGCTGGTATTCTCGTAGGTCCTCGCACTCCGGGGTTCGTTGCTAGTCAATCTTTGGTTCCCGAACTTGCAGAAATAGGAATTATTCTATTGATGTTTGGTGTAGGATTGCATTTTTCTTTGAAAGATCTCCTCTCAGTACGTGGTATTGCTATTCCTGGAGCTATTATCCAAATTTTTTTGGGTACGTTTCTTGGTTGTTGTTTGGGAATGGGCATAGGATGGTCTCTAGGAGGGAGTTTAATATTTGGTTTAGCTCTTTCCATTGCATCTACAGTTGTGCTTTTAAAAGCGCTCCAAGAACATCGTATACTTGAGACAGATCGTGGAAGGATTGCCGTTGGTTGGTTGATAGTAGAGGATCTTGTTATTGTCCTTGCGCTTGTTTTTATACCCGCAGCTATCAACATTCATTCAGGAGCTTCTCTTTCATCCGATCCTTTGGTTTTTATAGCCAGCCGGCTTACAGGAATTGATTTTGGAATTGCCGGAGTTATCCTCATTACTTTACTGAAAGTTATGGCTTTTGTTGGAGTGATGCTTATCTTTGGACGTCGCATTATTCCTTTTATATTGCATAAGATATTCTATACGGGATCGCGTGAATTATTTCGTCTTGGTGTGTTGGCTATAGCACTTGGTGTTGCTTATGGAGCATCAAAGTTATTTGGTGTGACTTTGTCGCTTGGTGCTTTTTTTGCAGGTATGGTTTTGGCAGAGAGTGAGCTCAGTCAAAGTGCCGCACAAGAGAGCCTTCCTATGCGTGATGCTTTTTCGGTTCTTTTTTTTGTTTCTGTAGGAATGTCATTTAATCCTCAGGTTCTTATCAGTAGTCCCTTCATACTATTGATGACGATAATGATCATCATTTTTGGGAAATCTTTGATAGCCTTTATGATAGTCATTGCCTTCAAGAGATCTGTTATGACGGCTTTGACAATTTCAGCGAGTTTAGCACAGATTGGAGAATTTTCTTTTATTTTAGTCGCTCACGGAGTTAAACATGGTCTGATACCAGAAAATGCTAGTGATCTTGTTATGGCATCGGCTATTATCTCCATCATTTTAAATCCGCTTGTGTTTGCATTATTTGGATATATACGACCTTTGCTTGAATCTTTCCTTATCAGCTTTTGGGGACAGACGGAAAATGAAGACAGAGAATGCTTGGTTGAATCTTGTGCGTTTGCGCGAGCGATGCCAAGCTCTCATACTGCAACCATTTCTGATCAGGAGGAGGAAACTGTCAGTCAAAAGACTATACTTACTGATCATGCCGTGTTAGTTGGTTATGGGCGTATTGGTACAATAATAGCTCAAAATCTTAAAGCAGCGGGTATTTCTTTTCTTGTCATCGAAGAGTCTGAAAAGAGGATAGAGGAATTGCGTGCATTAGGTATTGATGCTGTTTATGGTAATGCTACAACTGGCGACGTGCTTTTAATGGCAAATATTGTTGAGGCTCGTTCGCTCGTTGTATCTATTCCAAATGCTTTTGAAGCAGCTTATATCACTGAAGAAGCAAGGAAAGTTAATCCGTCCATTCTTATTATTGCAGTTGCCCAATCCGAAGCTGAGGTAGAGCACCTTACGAAATATGGAGCAGATACTGTCGTTATGAGCGCACGTGTAGTTGCATTTGGTATGTTGGATAGATTGAATCAGGTTCACCATGAAAAGGTTGTATATGATCAATGCACGGATGTTTTAGCATTAGATACTCAACCAAAAAAAATCTCTGACTCAAATAATCAATCTAAAGCAGACAACTTAGATCAGTAAAACGTTCTTTTTTGCTTAATGATTGTTATTGTTCGTGATATCAAGGCTTACTCTTTTGTTAAGGTAGGAATGTCATGTCATTTGGGCTTTGGATGTTTTATGTTTTGTTTTAAATTGATTCGAAGTGTTTTTTGGTGTTAAGGGTGGATATTTCTTTCTTTGTTTTTGTGAAGGGAGAGATTTTTGCTTTTTTTCAAAGCAATTAAATATCTCCGTGTTTTTCTGGAAAAAGGTATAGATGCGAAATAATTCTTGGCTTGTTGGTTTATATGCGGTTGTCGTTTTTCTAGGCACTGTGATTGCTGTGCCTAGTTTTCTTCCACAATCTTTGGTTGATGATTTTCCGTTTTTTATGTCGAAAAAATCTGTTTCTTTAGGATTGGATTTGCGCGGAGGATCTCATCTGGTTCTTGAAGTAGATGAAGAAGATTTAGTGCAAGAACGACTTCAAACAGTTCTGGGTGAATTACGCCTTTTTTTAAAGAAAGAAGACGTAAGTGTAATTTCGGCGCGTCGATTTAAAGACAAGATTGCTATCGTATTTGCAGATTCTGCTTTACGGGCTATTGCTGTTGATCGGTTAAAGAATTTTTTTCAAGATGTCGCATTTAAATCGAGATCTTATCGTAGAAGCGATTTCTTGATTACAGAGAATGCCGAAAAAGGTATAACCATTGCATTAAGCCAAGATAGTATTTCGAATATGGTCTCTTCTGCTGTTGAACGGAGTATAGAGATTATTCGTCAGCGTATTGATCAAATTGGTGTCAGTGAACCGACAATCCAGCGTGTGAGATCAAATCGTATACTTGTCCAGCTTCCAGGAGAACAAAATCCAGCGCGTTTGCGTCAACTTTTGGGGACGACTGCTAAAATGAGCTTTCGTATGGTGTCGGAAAAGGTTGACTCTCAAATGGGATTTTTGCCACCTGGTGTCAGTCTTTTGAAAGATGATTCTGGACATGAGTACCTTGTAAAAGATCAGGTTGAGATTGCCGGTGAACATTTGAATGGTGCTTCTGCTAATTTTGATTATAAAACCAACAGACCTATTGTTAGTATTAGTTTTGATGCGATTGGTACTTCCCGTTTTTTTGATGTTACACGGCATAATGTGGGTCGTATTTTTGCTGTAGTACTCGATGAAAAAGTATTGACTTCTCCGATTATTAATCAAGCTATTCCTAATGGTAGGGCACAAATATCCGGTAATTTTACAATAGAAACAGCAGGCGTATTGGCTGCTATGTTGCGTGCTGGTGCCTTGCCTGCCAAATTCAATATAGTAGAAGAGAGGATTGTAGGCGCCGATCTCGGAGCTGATTCGATATATCAAGGGTTATGTACAAGCTTGATGGGCTTTGCTCTTGTTGTGTTGTTTATGATGGTTCTCTATGGAAAGTGGGGACTTCTTGCTAATTTTGCGCTTCTATTAAATCTCATTCTTACTATTGCGTCTTTAACTTTGCTGGGTGCGACTTTAACTCTTCCAGGTATAGCAGGAATTGTTCTTGGAATAGGATTGGCTGTTGATGCCAATGTATTGGTGAATGAGCGTATACGTGAGGAAAGCAGAAAAGGTCACAGTGCTTTTTTGAGCATTGATACAGGTTTTTCCCGTGCGTATTCTACCATTGTTGATTCTAATGTTACTGCGCTTATAGCTACTGCGGTCCTCTTTTTTTACGGAAGTGGTCTTGTTCGTGGTTTTGCGATTACTATGGGTTTGTCGATTATTATTTCCATGTTTACGGCAATTTCTATTGTTCGTTCCATGATGATTTTCATTGTGCGGTATAAGAAGATTAAACGCATAGACATGAAACCATTGTTACGATTTTCTCTTATTCCAGACAATACTACTATTCAATTTATGAAAGCACGTTTTTGGGGAATCGGAACGTCTGCTATTCTTTCAATTTGTGCCGTTGTTCTCTTGTTTACGCATGGATTAAATTGTGGCATCGATTTTCGGGGTGGGATTCAAATAGGAGTTTCAACGGATCAGCCTTTGGATTTATCTGTTATTCGTTCTAAATTAGAACCTCTCCAAGTAGGTGAAATTTCTTTGCAGGGTTTTGATGGTGATAAAAATTTTCTCGTTCGATTGGGATATCAGCCTGGTAATAGCGATGCTCAGTCTCATGTATTGGGGTTGGTTAAGAAAAATTTAATGGAAATTGGCCCTTTTGTGCACGTACAGCATACAGAGATCATTGGACCTAAAGTTTCAGAGGAATTAATCAAAAAGGGAATTTTATCTGTGATCATTGCGGCTATTGCAATGTTAATTTATATTTGGATTCGTTTTGAATGGCCTTTTGCTGTAGGAGCAATAGCGACTCTAATATTAGATATAACAAAAACATTAGGTTTTTTTGCGTTAACCCAATTTGAATTTAATTTGACAGCTGTGGCTGCTATTTTAACCTTAGTTGGCTATTCGGTTAACGATAAGATCGTGGTATATGATTGTATGCGCAGAAATATGCGATTGCATCGTTCTCTTCCTTTGCGTGACCTGATAGATAAATCCATAAATGAGACTTTAGGTCGCAGTATTTATACTTCTGCAACAGCCTTTCTTTCTATGTTACCTATGGCAATTTGGGCAGGTGGATCTGTGTCAAGTTTTGCAGTTCCCATGGAATTTGGAATTTTTATAGCAGCTTCTTCATCTGTTTTTATTGCTGCGCCAATACTTTTATTTCTGGGAGATTGGCGTCGTCGTCATAGTAGGTAGACGCTGCGGATAGGGGATTTTTGGAGTAGCGGATAGGAAACTTTTTAATATCACGTCATTTTACGTTCTTGTTTTGAGATGTTGAGATATTGAGATATAATCCTAACGTCTTTGCTATGATGTAGGATAATCCTCTCATCAATTTGAGCTACACTACTATTAATTGTGGCAAGAAATTGATTTTCTTAATAGAACTAAGATATCACCTTTTAAACTCTCTTTCAGTAACCTACTTTCAGTTCCAAAATACTTATTTTTGATTTCAATATTGATGTCTCATCCTCTCAATCTTCTCCTTTAACTGTCAATTCAGAAACACAATCTTTCAATTGACTTTTGGATGATGTGCCGTATCTGTTACACGATATCATCATTGCGTTAGAAGGATATCCCGAGAGAGTGAATAAAAAAGCATAATTCTAAAGACAAGAAAAGAATCATAACTCAACCTCCAAATACATAAAAATAAATACATAAAATAAATAATAGTATTTATCCTCAATAAAGATTCTCTTATTCAAGTTAAGACTTGCACGGTATTTAATTGTTAGAGGCGTTATTCCTTTGCGGTTCTTCGCTTCTTCTCTCAAGAGATTGTTTCTTTTATTTGCGGGTTTTCGTACACGAATAATATCGTTAGAAAAAAGATTTAGTAAAGTCGCCCACCCAAAAAAAGCAAGACTAAACAAACAAAAAAATAAATCAAAAACAATAACTTATTTTTTAAGTATTGATTCATATAGGAAAAAAAAGATTTTCGATTTGAATATATGGTGCTGCAGAAGAGAATCGGACTCTCGACCTCTCCCTTACCAAGGGAGTGCTCTACCACTGAGCTACTGCAGCATTGAAGACAAAAATGAAGCTTTAACATATCGTATTGAGAAAGTTATAGCTATTAGTTTCTTATAAAATAAACAATGCAATTCTTTATCAAAGACAAAAAATGAGGCTTTAATATATCGTATTGAGAAAGTTATAGCTATTAGTTTCTTATAAGATAAAGAATGCAATTCTTTCGACGATAAGACTATAAAAGATCAGGTAAATTTTGTATAAGATCCTCTGTACCTTGTGTCTTATGCAGAAAAGGGGAGATGGTTGGTGAGAGATAAGGACGACAATGAGAAGGAAGTGGAAGTTTCTACCCTTAAAAAAAAAGTTGTAAATTCTCAGGAACTTCGCAAAATACGGTCGGCACAGATGTTACGAAAAAATTTGCATCGTCGTAAGGAACAGGGACGAGCACGTCTTAAAGATCAAGATATATAGTGCAATAATAATGGGATTTTCTAGATTTTGCTTTTAGAGTATTCAAGATAAAATGCGCTTGATTGCAATTTATGGTTTTATCCTTGATTTTTTTAGAAGAGGGGGTTCGGGTTTTCTAATCCGTAAAAAGTATGGATCGTATAAAAATTATTGGGGGAAATCAGCTTAATGGTGTTATTCCGATTTCTGGTGCAAAAAACGCATCTTTACCATTGATGATATCGTCGCTGTTAACTCGTGAAGAAGTGACATTGGAAAATGTTCCGCATCTAGCAGATGTGGAGCTTCTTATGCGTATTTTAGGAAATCATGGAGTTGACATATCTGTTGATGGAAAACGCAAAAATCAAGATGATGGTTATGCGCGTACGATGCATTTTAGATGTCGTAATATCGTTGACACTACTGGATCATATGATCTTGTATCTCAAATGCGAGCAAGTTTCTGGGTAATTGGTCCTCTTTTGGTGCGAGAAGGGCATGCGCGCGTATCTTTACCAGGCGGGTGTGCGATTGGGATACGGCCTGTTGATTTGTTTATTGATTCTCTAGAATCTCTTGGCGCTATTATAAAAATCGATGGTGGTTATATAGATGCTCGTGTTCCCAGCAAGGGATTAATTGGAACGAATTATACGTTCCCTAAAGTCTCTGTTGGCGCTACGCAAGTCATGATGATGGCAGCAAGCTTATCACAGGGCGATACGTCTATTCATAATGCTGCATGCGAACCAGAGGTTGTTGATCTTGCTCATTGTCTTAATTCTATGGGGGCAAAAATTTCTGGGATGGGTTCTTCTACAATAACGATAGAAGGAGTCACCAGTCTCTCTGGTACGCGGTATAAGATTCTTCCTGATCGGATTGAAGCAGGAACTTATGCGATGGCGATCGCTATGACAGGTGGTGATGTCGTATTACAAATGACGGATCCTTCGCTCTTAGATACTGTTTTTGATGTAATGCGTCGCGCTGGTGTGGATATCAATCTTGTAGATGGAGGTGTTCGTATCCGCTGGAATGGGGATAGACTCAGGCCGGTTGATGTTACAACGTCTCCTTTTCCTGGTTTTCCGACTGATTTGCAGGCGCAATTTATGGCAATGATGTGTCGTTCTTCGGGTGTTTCTTATATTACTGAAACGATTTTTGAAAATCGCTTCATGCATGTACAAGAATTAGCTCGTCTTGGTGCGCAGATTGTTCTTTCTGGTCAAACGGCTAGAGTTGAAGGAGTAGATCAACTTCGGGGAGCTCCGGTCATGGCAACAGATTTACGAGCTTCAGTTTCGCTAGTTATTGCAGCCTTAGCATCTCAAGGTGAAACTATGATTTCTCGCGTATATCACCTTGATCGTGGTTTTGAGTTTCTGGAAAAAAAACTGAGGAGATGTGGTGCTTTAATAGAGCGTGTTATTGGATAGTATTCGAGAAATGACCTTCTAAAATGAGCTGATATTTTAAGGATGATGCCATGAGATTGTTGGGCGCTTTTGGAAAAATTAAAATGATGTTTCTTGAATTTTTCGATTCGCACCGAACACAAATAACGTTATGCTATTATGATCTTGTGCTTAATGAGTAAAATCTTGATTTTGGATAAGTTTTTTATGCCATTGTTTTTAGACTTCATGATTGTGGCTGATAAAATCATATGCATCTGATATTTTTTATACTCACGAACAGGAAAGATTATATTCATAGTATTGATGATCTAAGGGGATATTTTTAAAACAGAAGAATCCCATACTTATTTATGCTAATCCGATTTTTATATAGTGTTTTATGGATGATTTTGGCTATTATCTTGTAATGACTCAGGGAAGTGGTTATCCACTAATTCTTATCCCTTTTAGCATAGAGGAAAATTATATACCTATATGTAAATATATACTGTCGTATCCGTTTTTTTTGAAATAGATGGATAGGTCTTGCAAGTAAGATTTAGGATCATTGTGAGAAGTCGACATTCATCATATTTCTGCGATGTTTCTTGTTTGTTCTTTCAGCATTCTCTGATTCAGAAAGGGTGCTAGATTTCTTTTACAGGTTGGCAACGGTTTTCTTATCTCTTATATATATATTGTTTTTTAGCTATGTGCCCAGTTTCAGCCTTTATCTCGGGGTTCACTAGCTTTAAGTTTGTCTTCTAAGCATTTTCCCATATGAGAAAGCTGTTATGCTTCTTATCTCTAAGTTTTGCTCCAACCAGTTTAGTTTTTGTTTTTCTACGTTAATCAGGTTAGAGTTCTGAATTCTTTTTTCATGCTTCAAGACCTAGATACTTCTCTACGCACAGGAGATAGTTTTTTGAAAAAATTTTAATGGTTTTTTTTTTATCACTGTTATATATTCTATTGTTTTTCAAGGAATGTAAATCGGAGGTTTCTGCTTGTACGAAAAACATAAAATAGCCATCTACAAAAGGCAAGATCAGGATAACATCAGAAGACAATTGAAGAATAAATCGGGAGATTTCTTGCTCATAAAAACAGGAATTCTCATAAGAATAACACTTAACTTCAAAAGTCGATAGAAGAAGATGCCTTTTACGCAACGGGTGAAATCGCAATTTTGCCATAGTACAGGTTTCGCTGCTTCGGGAATCCATGCTTTCAGATAGGTTGTTCATGTTGCCTTGATACAAAAATGGATTCCAGAAAAGTTATGTCATGCTTTGAATGCTGATTTCTCTTCAAGATTTATTTGCAGAATTTGTTCAACAGTAGAAACCAATTCGGATTCAGGAATCATGGTTTGTGCTACACGAGCTTCTCGCCAAGAGGCATTGCTTGTGATTTCTTGCGAAAGCTTTTTACCCTTAGCTAGATCTTTGATTTGTAGCATTCCCTCAGATAATTCTTTCTTGCCTTGAATAATAGCAATAGGGCAGTTTCGTCGATCAGCATACTTTAATTGATTCCCAAAATTTTTTGAAGATCCTTGAAACATTTCGGCACGTATGCCTGCTGCGCGTAGCGCTTGGGTATACATTTGATACCTTCCAAGGCTATCGATATCATGATCCATGACAGTTACGAGTACAGGGCCTTCTTGTGGTGACAATGATTCTATGTTTTGTAGGCTTTCCAAAGCTACAACAAGTCGTGATAGACCGATAGAAAAACCAGTTGCAGGTACAGATCTGCCATTGAATCGTGATACGAGACCATCATAACGTCCCCCGCCACCAACAGCTCCAAAGACTACAGACTGTTTCTTTTTGTTCAGAACCGGAAACAACAAAGAAGCTTCGTATACAGGACCTGTATAATATTCCAATCCCCTAATGACAGAAGGAGATATTTTAATACGATCGGAATCATATCCAGATTTTTTAATGATATCACTGATAAAATTCAGTTCAGCAATTCCTTCTTCTCCGGATGCTGTTCCTTTTACTAACTTGTATAATTCTTTAAGAGAATCCTCATGGTTGATAGAAACAAAAGATATGATTGTATCTATTTGTTCAGACGTGAGGTTGGCGCCCTTTGTAAAGTCACCAGATTCATCCTGACGTCCCTGGCCAAGTAATGCTTTTACTTCTTGTAGTCCGAATTTATCTAGCTTATCAATAGAACGCAGAACGGCTAATCTTTGTTCAACTTTATCTGCTCCTCCTAATCCAATTTTTTCTAGGATTCCATCAAGTATCTTGCGATTATTGACGCCGATTTGGTAATCATTGCGCTTTACCCCTATAGCTTCAAGTGTATCTGCCATCATCATGCACATTTCGGCATCCGATGTTCCTTGTTTTGCTCCAATATTATCTACATCGCACTGAACAAACTGTCGCAATCGTCCTGGACCTGGCTTTTCGTTACGAAAAACTTGTCCAATACGATATGTTCGATATGGAAAAGTTATTGCATTAAAATTTTCTTCCACATGACGCGCTAAAGGTGCGGTAAGGTCATAACGCAAGCTCATCCATTGACTGTCATCATCTTGAAGAGAAAAAACTCCTCTATTTGGTCTGTCATCATCAGGAAGAAATGTTCCTAAAGCGTTAGAGTATTCAAATAAGGGGGTCTCAATGGGATCAAAGCCATATCGTTCATATATATCTCTGATAGTATCGATAATTTTAGTCCGAACACGAACTTCTTTTGATGTATAATCAACAAATCCACGAGGTAATTCTGCCTTCAATTTTGGTGACTTTTCCATATTTTCTCACAAATATTATACGGGATTTTTATCCCTATGCAAAAGCAAAATATTTCGCAAAAATTGCTTCCCAAATAAAATCCTGAAAAAGGCTCACGACGTATGATTCACTACAACAAGTGATATACTTTATGTCAGAAGAATTTCCCTTACAACAAATACATAATCTTCAAAAAAAATATAGAGGAAATCCCTTATATTGCAATCTATTCTGAATATTTTGCGTATTATATCAACAGTATATATCCGTTTTATAAACTGGTATGTTATGTTAATTTCTCGAATAAATTGCAATTATGGAAATATTTTACAACAAAATATTGTAAAATATCATTGAAAGAGTTGTCGTAGTCGAAATTGTTTCATTTGAGGGTCTTTTTAGTGAACTATTTTCAAAAATCGAAAAGGTGTTATTGCATTTTCTGAGCAGATTGATAGTCTTTGAGAGCCTCTTTTGCGTAGTGTTATTTTTATATCAGTATTTTTGATTTTCGGGAGCCTTTTATTTTGTTCACTCAAGTTTATGCGCAATCACAATCGTCTATTTCATCTTCAGGTTCGGTAACCTCACCTATGGAAATGGCTGTGCTTTTTTCCGTCCTGATTTTCGTTTGGTATTTTTTGCTCATTCGCCCGCAACGTCAGCAGGCAAAAAGACGTGAAGATATGTTAAATAATTTGAGAAGGGGAGATTCTATTATCACGGGATCTGGGATAACGGGTAAAATAACAAAAGTTTTTGATGACTTGGAGGTCGAAGTGGAAATATGCGAGGGTGTACGTGTTCGTGTTATTCGCTCGTATATCTCTGATATTCGCTCAAAATCGGAACCTTTATGAGTCTTTGGTTTTTATTGGATATTAGTGCCAGGGAAGTGATTGATAAGTTCCTCCTCCCTATCAAGGTTGATGCTATTTCTTCTGAAGAGTGATGAAGAAATTTTATTGCATATAATGAATTCGAAGACTTGGCTATATGCTATCAAGGGCTGATAAAAAAGAATCCCTTGAGGGATGTCGGTTTATTCTCTCAAGAAGCCATTTTTCTGGTATTTTGGAGGTTTTTTTGGGGAGGGTATGCCGATAAAAAGATTAGAAAGAAAAAAATATTATTTAATTGATGCTGAAAAAGGTAGAGATAAAAAACAATGTTTTGTCCTCCTTGTCGCAATCGACTTGGGCTTATCGATGAATCTTTTCTTGATAATCGTCATAACTTTTTGATTGATCTTGATTCTCTGTGGTTTTGGTTGTTGATTGAATAGGTATGGTTTTTTAGAGATTTATAATCAATGACTAAGGTTTATAAATGGTTATATTATCTCAATATAGGCGGAAAGGTTAAGTCGAAGTATCCTTTTCCTTAACCCTTCTTCCATCCTTCTGGTTTTTGAACGAGAGAGGAACACGTTTTAACGCTTATAAGATACTCTAAGCTAATTTCCCATGTTGTTTGAGAAGGAGGATATCATTAGATACCGTTAGGATTGCTGTAGCTATCAGAGCTTTGTCTACAGCAGTTTTAGTCTTCTTCCATTTTTTAATATATTTTATAAGGCTTATTCCATCTTTTCCGAATTGAGCAATTTCTGTATCTGTGCTTTGAGCAATGGACTCCATTGCGGCTCCCAAATGTAATAATCTATCTGCGACTTCCTCGATTGTTCCGTCGAAGAGATGATCCGCAAGATGAAGCTTTCCGTTTTGTATGTATAGGGATGAAGATTCGGGGATAGGGGGATTATTTTGTAATGGATCGGCACTACAAGACGCTAAAGATATCAAAAATGCAGATAATAAAACAGCTAAATACTTAAAAATCATCATAAAAACCTCTCGTATAAAATACTTAAAACAATATATTTTTATATTAAAAAAAATAATCACTAATATATAAATTAATATTATATGATAAAATGATTTTCTTTAAGTATGTTAAAACATAAAAAATGATTATAATTAAAAAATAAATTTTTATATATTTATATTTAAGATTTATTTATTTTTAATTTCAATTTTTTACAATATAAAAATTTTTTAATATAATCTAATATATATCTATATACTAATAATCACTAAAAATCGTTCTTTTTCTATTTTATAATATAAAAATACCCTATTTTTACTTACTTTAAACAAAATTACAGGCATAAATCATGTCGAAAATCGTATGATATTTGCTTTGCACCCTATTGCTAATCCTATCATCATTTTCTTACATAGCTTTTAAATATCAAAAATATCTCTCCAATTTTCAGGAGGATGATTCTAAAAGTTGAAACGTCAATAATTGAGGATGGTGTAAAATGTATTGCTATCTTTGACGGGGAAAAAGCTCATTCCATAAATAAGCTTGGCATCGTTACTAGTGCTATTTGTTGAAGGAAATCATCTGGAAATTCCAAGCATTTGATTCACCATGAAAAATCCGATACTGGCTAAAATATACGTTGAGTCATTTTATTTTAAAAAAAACTGAAATTTGTCCCAAAAGAAATTTGATAATATTTCATCATCACCATCACTTTCTTGTATGAGTTTTGTAACTTTAACAGTTGCTTTGCAAAAAAAAATAAGACCCAAACCCATCGTCGAAAAGACGAATAAGATTCATAATATTACGAAAACCAACATAGAATAAAAGAATTTTCTTGTTATAGGAGAAGGGATAAAATAGCATGCAGCATAATATAAAATGCTATAAAAACAATATTTTAATCAATAATCATGAGAAGATTTTATATAAAAAACGCATATGCGTATTAGCGATCGAAAACCTTGTTGCCAGAAAAATCCAAATTAATAGGTGCAAAACCAAACTGTATAGGTAAAAGCATCATGAGGTTTCAGTGCTTTTATCAAGAAGAGGATGATGATTGCTTGAAAATCCTAGTGGATCTTTATCTGGTTGTAATCCGTTTGTATATCCCCCACCATTCATTGAGGTTTCTTGAGTCGATTGTTTGCGAAGATTTTTTAATTTTTTAATTTCGTCTCGTATTCGTGCGGCTTTTTCAAAATCAAGATTTTCTGCTGCAAGTAGCATTTGTTTTCGTAATAATTTCAAGTGGGAATCTAGATCTTTGTTTGACTGCGAGAAATCTGCGATATTTTGTATAAAAGGTGTACCATGATATTCCTCTGCAAAGCTGGGATCCATGACTTCAAGTATTTTTTCTTTCACTGATTTTGGTTTTATATTGTATTTTGTGTTGTGTTGTATTTGTTTTTCACGCCTTCTTGCCGTTTCTTCCATCGCTGATTGCATGGATTTTGTTACCATATCAGCATAAAGAATAACTTTGCTATTAACATTGCGTGCTGCACGGCCAATGGTTTGTATCAATGAAGTTTTTGAGCGCAAAAAACCTTCCTTATCCGCATCAAAAATAGCTACAAGTCCGCATTCAGGAATATCAAGTCCCTCACGCAAAAGATTGATTCCTACCAGAACATCAAATTTTCCAAGACGAAGATCACGTATAATTTCAATGCGTTCTAAAGTATTCACTTCGGAGTGTATATAGCGTATGCGGATAGAACGCTCAGAAAGATATTCTGTTAAATCTTCTGCCATACGTTTTGTGAGCACGGTTAAAAGGATGCGGCAACCATCTTGAATTTTTTGCTGTATTTCGCCGAATACATCATCTACTTGTGTGCGAGCAGAGCGCACTTCTACAGGTGGATCGACAAGACCAGTAGGACGAATGATCTGTTCGACAAAGACGCCATTACATTGTTCACATTCCCATGATCCAGGAGTTGCCGAAACTGCGATAGTGGTTGGTCGCATGCAATTCCATTCCTCAAAACGCAAAGGACGATTGTCTATGCATGATGGCAAACGAAAACCATATTCAGCTAAAGTTGCTTTTCGCCGAAAATCACCACGATACATGCCAGCTATTTGAGGAATCGAGACATGACTTTCATCAACAAATAATAATGCATTTTCGGGAATATATTCAAAAAGCGTCGGAGGAGGTTCGCCAGGATTGCGTCCCGTGAGATAGCGTGAATAATTCTCAATGGACTGACAGGAGCCGGTTGCTTCCAGCATTTCCAGATCATAATGGATGCGTTGTTCAAGGCGTTGGGATTCCAGAATGCGTCCTGATTCCTCCAGTTCAATAAGACGAAGCTTCAGTTCTTCCTTAATACGTTTAATGGCTTCATTGAGCGTTGGTCGTGGAGTGACATAATGCGAATTAGCGTATATCTTTATTGATTGCAGATGTTTAAAATCTTTGCCAGTTAGAGGATCAAATTCGGTAATTATTTCAATATCATCACCAAACATGCTGATCCGCCATGCAGAACTTTCCAGATGAGAAGGGAAAATCTCAATAGAGTCACCTCGAACTCGAAAGGAGCCACGGGTAATCTCTATATCGTTTCGCTTATATTGTTGCTGTATGAGAAAAGAAAAAAGATCTTCTTGTTGTATAGAATCCCCAATTTTTATCTGTAAAATCATTTTAGAATATGTTTCAACCGATCCTATGCCGTATATGCAGGAGACTGAAGAGACGACAATACAATCACGACGTTCTAGCAGAGAGCGTGTGGCAGAGTGTCGCATACGATCAATCAAATCATTAATAGAAGATTCTTTTTCAATATAGGTATCTGTACGAGGGACATAGGCTTCTGGTTGATAATAATCATAGTAAGAAACAAAATACTCAACGGCATTGTTTGGAAAAAAATTTTTAAACTCGGAATAAAGTTGTGCAGCTAAAATTTTATTAGGAGCCATGACGAGAGTTGGTCTCTGCGTTTGTTCAATGACATTAGCCATGGTAAAAGTTTTGCCTGATCCGGTTACGCCGAGCAAGAGTTGTGTCTTTTCTCCCGCTAAAACTCTTTCTACTAGGCTGGAAATAGCGGAGGGTTGATCTCCGGAAGGTTGATATTCAGTGTGTATTTTAAACGGAATGATATTCTCCAAATTTTCCATCGTTGGACGATGTGGGATCCAGGGTTTGCCGTTTTTAAAAAGTGGATTTTCTGATTGTATCAAGCGGGAAAGAAATTGCACTGATGGTGTCATATCAGTGCCGATATCGGTTCTTCGTATTGTATCTTTTGCAGAGACTATATTACCTTTTGAATTAGAAATTATTTTAGCGGAGGAATGTAAAGAAGTATCTTTTGTTTTTGGTTCGTGAGGAGATTTTTCCTTGCGTATACGCTTTGCTACGTTTTTACGATGTTTTCCCGCCGCAGAACGGATTTGACGCATTTCATTTATACTCATTTGCTTTTCCGATTCTAATAGCATTTTTTCTTCTGAAAAAATGCTATTATCACTTATAGAAGAAGCAAACTCCGATGAATTTCGAGAAGTTTTTTCGAAATGTTTGTCGTGATCTTTTTTTGACATTCTATAAATTATGGTCTTTTTGATATCCTACAAGGTGCAAAGAACAATGGTTTCAAGTAAAATAATGACGTATCAATTCGAAAACGTTATCCCTTGTTAGGAGCTATTGTTTTTCGGTTATAACTGATCTTGAATTTCCATTTTTATCAAGGGCAACCATAACAAAAATTGCTTCCGAAACCTTGTTAAAATCTTCCTGCAAATATCGATAAGATGTCCAAATACTACAGTATACTGTAATGGAAGTTCGACCGATTTTACGAGTTTCAGTATAGATGTGAACAACATCGCCTACCTTCACAGGTTTTTCAAATAACAATTCTTTGACTGCTCTTGTTGCGACACTTCCTTTGGCTATTTGGCTTGCATGTATACCGCAGGCTATATCCATCTGTGACATAAGCCATCCACCAAAAATATTGCCATCTAAATTGACATCAGTTGGCATGGTTTGAACTTTGAGCATTAATTTATCTGGAGAGGGATGAATGTTATTCATCGAAAGACCTTCCTACAAAAAGATTGCCACCTCAATTGATATTGTGGTTGGCATGGTTTTAAACTTTGAGTATTCATTTGTCTGGAGAAGGCAGCAGAATACGATTTATCTATATATCATCTACTCAAAATATTACCACCTCAATTGATATTGTGGTTGGCATGGTTTGAACTTTGAGCATTCATTTGTCTGGAGAAGGCAGCAGAATACGATTTATCTGTATATCATCTACTCAAAATATTGCCACCTCCATTGATATTGTGGTTGGTATTGCAATATACTATCGCATTTCCAGAGACTTTGGAGTTACCAGATACTTGATTGCTATCACATACTTCAGCATCCCTAAATACTCTGGCACAATCATATACTCTGGAATCCCCACCTAACCAGGCATCTTCATATACTCTGGCGTTACCAGATACTTGAGAATTTCCGTATTGAAGAAAATAAACCTATGAAAAGAAATATTCTGTGCTATACAGGCTAAGATTTTTTTAACATTCACTGGAAAGAAAATCGCAGCAATCAGGATCTGCCAGTCCTTAGCATCCACTACACATATAAATATAAAGAAAAATGACAATATTGGAAGAAAATGACGTCCTCAAGAAATGGATAAAATTAACAGAAAAATTGTCTCCTAACAATAAATTGAATTATCGTGATGCCGTAAAACACCGCCCAGAGCTTGTTGGGGGTGGTGGGATATGCGTCGGTCATTTCGGGATAATGGAATCACGGACTATAGAAGGACGTCAGAAAGCAGTAAACGATCTATTAACCCCTCGGTTTGTTAAAGGTATTATTAAAAGCGTGTCTGCTTTGGTAGATTGCTCGCAATAAAGACCAATACTTGCATCGTTGGCTTTTGGGTGTGTGATAGGACAATGAGGATTTTCAAAAAGAAGAGATGATTTGAAGAGATATAATCTCTTTCACTTTAAGTTTCTTATCTTTAACTCGTCGACTAATTTCCTGTAATTATTGAATGCTCTATCATAATTATAGATTTTTTCCACGTTTTTGGAGGTTGCATACGTATATTCGTAGAGGTATTCTTTTCTTTTAGCTTGAGCTTCTTTATATTTTTTCCCACTATTTTATAGTCAATGGACAGTGTACTTCCACGATGTATATCGAAAAGAAAACAATAAACATGAGCTGGAATTACAAAAGATTTCCTTAAAAGCCGATCGTAATCGTATTGAATTGGCTAGGATAGACGGCAATATCAAGATTGAAAGTGACACCATTAACGCTGATAATATGGCTCTCATAGAGGCAACCAAAGCACAAAGTGCCAAAAGTGGTAAGATGGATAGACGGTTTGAGTTCTCTCATAAAACCCCTAATTACTATCCAATGGGTTATTTTGTTTTATCCACTAGCCAAGATGTGTAGAACGACGCTGAATGAAGCAACACGGTATCACTGTT
>NZ_JACETX010000033.1 GCF_014048425.1 Candidatus Liberibacter sp.
TGAGTACAATTCCATCCATATTAATTGGCTTAATTAAAAGAGTTGAAGGGCTGCGCTTGGAAGCCTATTGATGTCCTGCGGGTGTCTGGACTATTGGTTATCCAGCCTACGCCGTAAAACCCTGTCCTTCAGGACGGGGAGGATGTCAAATGTTAGATACCCCCCTTTGTTTTGCTTGTTCCGTGTAATATGTTTTCATTAAATCGTTAGATATTTCTTTGTACGCTCCGTATCTCTTAATCGTCAAATCCCCAGGTGAACCTTGCTGATATGTCTTGTCAGATAAAGACAAAACACAATTCTCTCCGTACTTGTCCAATACAAAATCCATTACCCTCTCTTGGGATGCGGTAAACATTGCCGAATAAGGTAGTTTACTTTCTTCGTCAATGATAAGGGTTTTGATACTATGTTTACCCCAATTTGATAAGCTGTTGTAAATATCTTCATAGATAGGACCATGTTTCCACGCTACAGGGGGACTGTTCTACAAGTGAAACATCGCTAAAGACTAAAGACCATCCGTGTGCAAAATAAACAAATTTCAAAAGCTTCGTAACACTTATAGAATCTATACCTTGATTCTTAACTCTTGATTTTTCTAAGATGCGATTAGCTACTGCACGAGAATCATATGATATTTCATACGAGGGTAGATGATTTGTTGTCGATGTCATGTTAATACCTTTCTGCTTTAATATTGTGAAAAAGAGGGCTTAAAAGGTGCGGACTATGAATCCAAAAGGTGCAGGTAAATCCACAACCTCCTATTCAGGGTTAGGGAGAGGTTAAGTAATTGTTTTTAGGGTATTATTGTGTTTCATCAAATGAGTACAGATATCGTTTTCAACATATACAAACCTATTGTAGCTTACGAGAAGTTGAGTCGCTTCTGCGACTATCCCTATAAATGATCCCCTTGAGAAACGTATTATCCAGACTATAGAGTTTTGTGTCGCTATATCAGGAAATAAGGGAATCATTAATGAACTGGAAAAAGATTCAAAGGATTCTCTTTCACAATGGATTTTGAATTCTCTTCAGGAAGCTATGGCAAAGGAGGTAGTGAAAGCGGCGTTCGGATCTAGCGTTAGGCAATTGTACAATCACTCTAAAGAGATGATGCATTTTGATTCAGGTATGGTTATTAAAATTGACGCTAAAATTCCTGGAAGAAAAACCGATCCTGATAACATCATAGCAGATAGATTGCAGTTGGCTGCGGGGAAATTGAGACAAAAAAATAGCGTTGACTGGGGGATAGACACCAAAGATGTCTATCTGGCAATGACTTCAAGTGCCTATAAAACTCTCTTAAATGACATTCTTAACAACCAGAACTATGCTTCATTCGCAGATTTTGAAAATGGAATAATCACGCACTTTGTTGGATTTAAAATCATCGTAACAGAGTACTTGCCAGGTGGTATAAAACAGCCTTTTATACGTGATGAAAATGGACAAAAAACTTCTAAGCCTTGATAGCTATTCCAAGTCTTCCTGTAGATACTCCTGAAGGTTCTATGCCAGTCAAAAGTTATGCTCTGTTTTGGAAGAAGTCCGCTCTTGAAATGGCAATACAGGAGGATATAACATTAGAAAATAGAAAACTTTCGGATGGAAGCTTCCATCTCTTCTGTTCTTGCAAGGTGGGCTGTACTCGTACAAATGAAAGCCATATTGGTTATATAGAAATGCCAGCATAATGCATATGAAAGAATTTCTAACCAAATTGCTAACAAGGATTTGCAAAAGCTTGGTGTCGGTAGAATTTCTAGCTTTGAAGAGGGATCAGAACGAATGGAAATGAGGAACTAGCCCATAATTTTTCGTTTTTGTGTACGATATTACAATTCGCAAGATAAAGAATTGGTTGCAACTTGTGGTCATTGATAGGGTTTTTGTTCTTCATTTCTTCCGCAATGAAAAAATCGCTCAGGCTATTATGAAGTAAGGATGCTCTTTTGTGTGACCTCTTTGCTTTTTTCTGTAGAGGATATGTCCGTATTCTCTCTTTCTTAAAGGTGCGGATATTAATCCAAAAGCTGCGGTAAAATCCACAATGTCCAATTCAGGCTGATAGACGTCTAAGAAATTGATATTGATTATTTTTTTATATTTAATTGTGTGAGATGGCATGTTTATTTCATGAGTTTGTGTACTATAACAAGATCCAAAACTCGCAAGTCACAGATTTTGAAGATTTATATCTTTCGCGCACAGTCAAAGTCATTATTTTCCTGTATTAAAATGAGGGAAGAGATATGTCGAATTTTTCGAAAGGCATACTGCAGTAAAATGAATGGAGATACTTTTATTACGTCTTTTAATTTCATAAAGATCTACGATTTTCTATTATTGGTTATGGATTAAAAGAAAGATACTCATCATGTCGTGCATAAAAAAACGCCTTATTGCTATGGGTAGGATCTGGTCTAATCCATTTTTTTGCTAGCGCTCTTTGGTTTGCATCGTTTTTTCGTAATATATGGATTGGGATCCAAACTCCCTAGTTTCTTTAACAAAAGTCAAAAATTTTTGATCTTACGATCAGTGCAGCTTTCATTCCATTGTTCCGTATGTCTCTTGTTTGTCCTATTTTAATACGTTTTTAGTACGCATTCCTTGAACGATATCCTGTGCATTCAGCGAATCGGAAGAAGAGGCAATATTAGAAATTAAATTTTCCTTGTATTTTGGAAGTTGGCTATTGTGTATTCTAGAAAAGATAATTTTCATCGGGATTGTTATTGCTGCTCCAAAAACCACTGCTTCACCGTTGCGTATTGATGAAAGTATTTCTGCCTTTGATAGAGAGGAATTTGGGATAGCAGCATATATGATTTGATGATCAACTGCACTCGTAAGGCGCAGGGCAAAAACTGTTGAGCATTGTGATAGGATGCTTTTATCAATTTCTGAGGGTTGTTGTGTTATGATTCCTATAGAACATCCGTATTTTCTCCCCTCTTTAGCGATGCGGGATAATGATTGGCAAGCTGATGTCAAACACTTATTGGATATATAGAGGTGTGCTTCTTCGCAAACAATTAAGAAATGTAATCTCTTATTGCTCAAAGAAGCAATATCAAAGAGCCATCTGGATAGTACAGAAAGGATGCAATTGGTTACAATTGTAGATTTTTCTGTTAATTCAAGGATTGATATTGGTTTATCATCGCAGGGTATACGAAATATGTGTGAAATTATTTCTGACAAGGAATCTTTAATGGCGTTTTTTGAGAACATGAATTGATAGAGAGGATCATTTATAATAGAAAGAATGCGCAGTCGAAGTGATTTAAGAAAGGGTCTTTCAGTGCGTCCTTCTAATTTGCCAATGTTTTTTTCAATTAATGATAAAAGGTCCGAAATACGATAGGGGATAGGGGTGTCCACTGTTATGTGTTCGTTACCGATGTCCTTATTAAGTGCATTAATATCGTGATGAAAAATTTTTTTAGATTCTATTATAAGTCTATAAAGCATCTCCATTTCTGCGATGATTTTTTCTTTTCCTTGAAATAATACTTCAGAAAATTCCTCAAAGTTCATCATCCAAAAGGGTAATTCGATTGTTTGGAGGGTGTTTTTTATGCTTATATCTGAAAATGCAGCAGAAAACTCATCATGGGGATCGATCATAAGAATTCGCAAGTTAGGATTGCTTTCCACAGCTTTGCGTAAAAGGAGAGAAGAGGCGCTTGATTTTCCAGATCCTGTAGAGCCGACAACAGCAAAATTACTTTCTAAAATAGCTTTTATATTAATTCTGGCTTCGATATTGTGATCATGGGACATTTTCCCGATGATACAAGATGTGCCGCTTTGACTATCGTATATAGCTTTCATGTCGGAGGATTCAATGCGATATGCTTTTGCGCCTATCGGAGGATAATACGATATTCCGCGTGTAAATACACAGGTATCATCGTCTGTTATACTTAATTCACCAATTAATTCTACGTGATTTAGAGTGGTTTCTTCAGGATTTAGGAAGACAGATTTCTCTAGGATTTCAATAGAATTTATGAGAGCTATGATAAGATTTTTTTCAACAACAATGGATACCAAGCATCCGACTCGCCAGTTTGTATTTTGAGCGCGAGAGGTAATCGTTGCAAGTGCTCCCGAACAAGAAATTACTATCCCAATATTTTTATCTTCTGTAATATTTTTTGTATTCATTATCGTACTATCCTGTTCTTTCTAGAATATTGTTTTTATATGATTTTTTTCAATATATTTTGGAAAGTATAGTACAAAAGGGTTATTTTTTAGGATAAATTTTATGACGATATGTCTTTTTCTGTTTATGTAAACATGTATTTAAATTGCAAGAGATAAATGGTGCGGAATCGTTGCTGTAAAATCTTTATAAAAGACATCTTCTGATTTGTGAGATAGGATTTTTTTTCGAGATAGTTTTTAAGCGGTGAAAGATCAGATGTTCTTTAGGGCTCTATTCAGTCCACAAAAACAGATTCTTCGATAGGTATTGCGTTGTTGGTACTTGATAATAAAAAAAGAGGATGGTCACACGATTTGAAAACAATCAAATTATGTGACCATTTGTATAAAAATTAATCAAAAAAGAAAACTATTGAAGAAAATATACTAAAGAGATATCACCATACCAACAGATAAAACCTTGTTGTCTAGAATAGCAGACATGTCCGTCATATCATTTGGATTCTTTAGTGCGCTGCGATATTCAAGTCGTGCAGATAAAAAACTAGATATCTTTTTCTCAATACCGGCACCAACGACGTAATCTAGATCACGCTCTTCTGTTTCTCTTGCTCCTCCGAGTCCATAAACAAGTGTATCGTTCAAAATATCATTGAGAGTAGTACCGACCCGAAGAACACCCGATAGGGCAAGTGGAGTTTGGAGATCATGTACTGTCCTGGGTTGTCTATTATATTCGCCTTGGAATTCTACACCATATACAAGATCTCCGCTCTGCCCATTATACCCTAAGAGTAGATTTCTAGTTTGGTTATCTAACTGCATTTTATCTTTTGCTTTTTTTGCAGCTACACCGAAGTAAAGTCCTTTCCATGCAGATTGATTGTTCGCATTAGCCTGCAAAACTGCAGGAGGGACAAAGGGATAGTAAGGTTGTGAGCTTGCTCTTGCGAGGATGGTTGCGGGAGATGATCCTAATAACAATAATGAGGAACACAATCCTATGGTTGTTTTTTTGAATCTTGTAGCGATTAACATAAAAACCCTCCTATATTTGTCTATATCACTAAAAACAATAATTACTATTATTATAGAAAAACAACAATAAATATTAATCAATATTATTATTAATCCATTAACGGGCAGTATAATATACGATATATACATAATATCATTAAATAAAACACAATAAATATCATTAAAAAATTATAAATAATAGAATTAAATACAATAAATATACTTAATTATTTACTGAGATATTATTGATAAAATCAGTGTTGTTTTATAGTGATATTGAGAGGATATTAAAAAATGAACAGGAAAATAATTGCCTTAATTTTGGTCAATATAGTATTCAATAGTGCTTCAATAACTGGAGTAATGGCAGAAACAAGAGATAATAAGTATACAACACAAAATCCGATAAAAGTTGCAGTGGGGAAAGAACACAGGATTATAACGTATCCTATGCCGAATTTTTTAAATATTCGTTTACTTGCGCTATCAGATGATGATATGGAGCTTTTAGATGAAGTTCAAAGTAATCCAAAAGTAATGGCAGCTTTATCAAAAATTTTCGAAGAACAACAAAAAATAATTGTTTCCAAAAACAAAACATAGGTAAGATATACTAAAATCATTTCATAATTGATTAATTAAATAATTAATTATGGTATATTGATTTTAAAAATCATTACTCTGTTTAGAATTATTAATACATTAAGTAAAATTCACACTGAGATAAAATCTTCCTGAAATTTCAGCGTCCGGGAAGATAAGATCAATAATCATCAATATATGGGATATCGCACACAATTTGTCATTAAAAAGCGATCATCTCTTGGGGAACATTTGATTATAATGCTGTTTTTTCTGTTATCAAAACAATGATATATGGGCAAAAGACATCATCTTATTGAGGTGCTTGCAGCAGATATTGCAAAAATATTATCTTAATGATGTTAATATATTGATTTAACTGTGTTTTTTTATATTAACCCCCCCCCCTTTCTTTTTTGTGGGTTCGGGATCATCAATATAAGAAACTATACGTTTAGACGATTGCCTTTCTAGCATTATACGATCCGCTTCTTTGGTATATGGATTCTGCTTGTATTATGCTTTTCCAGCCGTGTGAAACCATTAAATCATGTGTGGTTGGCTCCTGCTTCAACGGAAAGAATGGACGATAATTTCCTGATGCGGTGTGCTGATTTGTGATTCCTGCCTGTTTAGCCTTTTTGCGAAACCACACGCTTAATTGGCGTGTATTAATTGAATGATTTCCACGATTTATAAAAAAGATGACTTTTCCTATAGGTATTTTTTTCAATAAGCTTAATGAGATGATCATCATCGATGATGAGAATAGATTGTCATTTTCTTGTGATTTATTCATTTTATATGGGATGATTTAAATTGCGTTCCTGCGCCATAAGCAAGGAGATTCTATCAAGCACTTCCTGTAAAATAAGTGCGGCAGCCATTGAATCGATTCGTTGAGAACGCTTTTTTCTTGATACAGCCATTTCCAAGAGAATTCTATTTGCAGATACTGTAGAAAGTCGCTCGTCCCAAAGGATAAAAGGAATATTAATTCTTTCACTCATATTCCGTGCGAAGGTACGGGAAGACTGGGCTCGTGGGCCTTCTGAGCCGTTCATGTTGAGTGGAAATCCGATTACAAATGCAGCTATTTTTTCCGTTTTGGCGAAAGAGAGTAACTCGGATGCATTGTGTGCGATTTTTTTCTTTTTAAGAAGAGGGCGCATATTGGCAAATTGTCTTCCTGGATCAGATATTGCAATGCCGAGGTTTTTTGTTCCCAGATCAATACATGCGATGGATTGATTGGGTTCAAGATATTTGACTAGTTCTTCAACAAGGAGTATTGCCATTATGATTCTACCTGTTTAGTAACGCTGTAGGATATATCGGATATATTGAAGAAGTTTGTATATGTATATGTCCAAATTTTGTTTTCAGAATATAGCACGACATTGATGCGGTTAAAAATATCTCTTGGAAAGACGATGTTTTTGTGTTTTTTACATACTGTTTTCCTATTTTAAAGATAAGCGTTTTTTAGGAATTTATGGTGTGCATATTATTTCGTATATAGGGTATGGTGATATGATCAGCATGGATTAAAGACATTTCATCCTAGCAAAAGCTTCGGCTTTTGTTTATAGGGTAGAAGATGCATCGGAATGCTATCAATTAGGTTCGGAGGTGATTAAATGTCAATTGATGTTTCGACTATAAGGCGCATTGCACGTCTTTCTCGCATAGCTCTGGATGACGAAGATGTCCAACAGATGTTGTCGCGTATCAATAGTACTTTGACTTTTTTAGAAAAGATTTCAGAGGTGAATATTGAAGGGATAGAGCCTATGATATCTGTTGTTCCTGTCCAAATGAAGAAACGTGTTGATAAAGTTTCTGATGGGGGAAAGGTTGAGGCTATTTTATCTAATGCTCCGCAGATTCAAGACAATTTCTTTCTTGTTCCAAAAATCGTAGAATGATGTGACACAGTATATTAGCTAATTTTATATGGAAGGTTACTTATTAATATGTCAGAACTTAATCTCATGGGTATCTCGGAGTCTCGGGATAGACTGAGGGCGAAGAAGTGCTCTGCCGTTGAGCTTGTTGAGGCGTATATTCAAGCCATTGAGAATTCTAATTCTAAAATCAATGCATATGTGGAAGTGGTGGCAGAAGAAGCGCTTGCAGCAGCGAAAGTCTCTGACAAACATATTATGAATGGAAATTCTAGGGATTTAGAGGGGATTCCTATAGGAGTTAAAGATTGTTTTGCCACTCAGGGTGTTCATACACAGGCATGTAGTCATATTCTTGATGGTTTTAAGCCAGAATACGAATCGGCCATTACACAAAGACTATGGGACGATGGAGCAGTGATGCTTGGTAAGCTCAATATGGATGAGTTTGCTATGGGATGTTCTAATGAAACTTCTTACTATGGATCTGTCATTAATCCCTGGAGGGCGATAAATTCCACTAACAATTTTGTGCCTGGTGGATCTTCGGGAGGATCGGCTGCTGCAGTTGCTAGTGCTTTATGTTCTGGATCTGTAGGAAGCGACACAGGAGGATCCATTCGTCAACCAGCATCTTTTACCGGAACTGTTGGTATAAAACCTACGTATGGCAGGTGTTCTCGTTGGGGTATGGTTGCTTTCGCGTCGTCTTTGGATCAAGCAGGGGTAATCTGTCGTGATGTAAGGGACTCTGCAATTATGTTGAAATCTATTGCGGGATACGACGATCGCGATGCAACGTGTGTGGATTTTCCTGTTCCGGATTATGAACAGGCTATTGGCAAGTCTATTAAAGGAATGAAAGTAGGCATCCCGAAAGAATATTATATAGATGGTTTATCTCCTGATATTGCAGATTCTTGGGAAAAAGGTATTGAATGGCTTAAAGCTGCCGGGGCAAATATTGTGGATATATCACTTCCACATGCGCAATATGCCTTATCTGCTTATTATATTGTCGCACCAGCAGAGGCTTCTTCCAATCTTGCTCGTTACGATGGTGTTCGTTATGGTCTGCGTATTGAAGGTAACAACATTGTAGATATGTATGAAAAAACTCGATCCGTTGGATTTGGTAAGGAAGTTCAGTATCGGATTATGATAGGAACTTACGTTCTCTCATCGGATTGTTATGATTCCTATTATTTGCGTGCTCGTAGCATTCGCACTCTTATAAAGCGTGATTTTGAAGAGGTCTTTAAAGAAGGAGTGGATGTGATTCTTACTCCGACTACACCAACATCAGCATTCCCCTTAGGGAGGGAGAAACAGGATTCTGGATCAATCAAGAATCTTCATAATGATGTTTTTACAGTTGCTGTTAATATGGCAGGATTACCAGCCATCTCGATTCCTGCGGCTTTATGTGATAAGGGAATGCCTCTTGGGCTACAATTAATTGGCAAGCCGTTTTGTGAGGAGATGTTATTTAGTGTCGGATCTGTTCTTGAAAAAGAAGCGGGATCTTTTCGTCCTAAAAGATGGTGGTGATCGTTATATCTTTCACTTTTTCGTTTTAAAGTGGACTTTATCTTTCATATTCTGTTCTGCGTGTTATTTTGTCTCATAACTTGCGTATGGGATGAGTTTAGTTTACCTGCTTTTGCGGGGATTGTATTTTAAAGGTTTATTATGGTCTTACTTGGTACAGGTTCTGCAAATTTGAGGCATTTGATGTCTGGAACAACTGGTGATTGGGAAGTTGTTATCGGCTTGGAGGTGCATGCCCAGCTTTCCGTAGCATCAAAATTATTTTCTGGATCTTCAGTTGATTTTGGAGCTCAACCTAATTCTCAGGTTAGTTTTTTTGATGCAGCAATGCCTGGCATGTTACCTGTTTTGAATCATAACTGTGTTCGACAAGTCGTTATTACAGGTCTTGGTTTAAATGCTCATGTAAACAAACGTTCTGTTTTTGCGCGCAAAAATTATTTTTATCCAGATCTACCTCAAGGCTATCAGATTTCACAACATAATGAACCAATTATAGGAGAAGGAAGTGTTTCTGTACCTGTTGGTTCTGATGATTCTGGGCAGATTCAAGTTATAGAAGTAGGGATTGAGCGTATTCATTTGGAACAAGACGCTGGTAAGTCAGTTCATGATCATTATTCATCTGTATCTTGTATAGATCTGAATCGCTCTGGTATCGCTCTTATGGAGATAGTATCCAAGCCTGATATGCGTTCTGCTGTTGAGGCAAAAGCTTTTTTGACTAAATTACGCACTATTTTGCGCTATTTGGGAACTTGTGACGGCAATATGGAGGAAGGTTCGATACGTGCAGATGTTAATGTTTCTGTCTGTCGTCCAAGAGAAGAATTCGGTACGCGTTGTGAGATCAAAAACGTCAATTCCATCCGTTTTTTAGGACAAGCTATAGAGTATGAAGCGCGTCGTCAGATTGCGATTCTAGAAGAAGGTGGCACTATCGAGCAAGAAACCCGTCTGTTCGATCCTACAAAGAATGAAACGCGTTCTATGCGTACTAAGGAAGATGCGCATGATTATCGTTATTTTACTGAGCCGGACTTGCTGCCTCTAGAAATTGACGAAGATTTTATTCGTGAGCTTAGAGACTGGCTCCCAGAATTACCAGATGCAAAGCGAGAACGTTTTGTTTCTGAATTTGGTATTTCTTTGTATGATGCTTCTGTTCTCGTTTCAGATAAGCTGATTGCAGATTATTTTGAAGTATTGGTGATGAATCGTGATGCAAAAATTGCCGCCAATTGGATTATTAACGATCTTCTAGGAGCGTTGAACAAGGCTGGCAAGAAAATGGAAGAAAATCCGATTTCTCCCGATCAATTAGGAGGATTAATTGATTTAATCAAAGATGGTACAATATCGGGAAAAATAGCCAAAGATGTTTTTGATATATTATGGAACAAGGGGGGAGATCCTAAAAAAATAGTAGAGAATCTTAGTTTGCATCAGATTACGGATGTATCGGCTATCGAGCAAGAAGTTGATAGAATCATTGATTCTAATCCAGATAAGGTTGTTCGTATTGCTTCTAAGCCGAATTTAGTCGGTTGGTTCGTGGGGCAGGTGATGAAGACCACAGGTGGTAAGGCTAATCCACAAATTGTTCGGAAATTAGTGCATAAAAAGCTTGGAATAAAAGACTGATTTTGCATAATGCTATTTGTGAATTTGATTACGATATCTTGAAGTATAGGCTAAGAGAATTGTCTTTTTTAAATTCTAATGTTAAAAAAGCCTTTTAGAAAAAATACAACAGCATGAACAAGAGTTTATACTATGTTCAGGCTATGATCTGAATCATTTTAAATGGATTTCTGATTCACGGTATATTCTCATTATAACGTTCCTCCATAGCAAGAACGGCATATCCTGTCGAAAAAATATTATAAGTACCGTTCATATCAGTATTTACAGGATATCTTGCATACCCCTGAAACATCAATTTTCTTTGCGACAGGGTGTCCCTAAACATAAATCGACACCAGAGATCAAGCTTTTCATCTCCCCACTTTTGCCGATCTTCATCTTTATTCGTGCCAGAAAGATCATCATAATCCCGTTCATTAAGATCCTCGCAACACAATAAACTGATTGAAGATTTTATTGTCTTTGCGACAGAGAGTTGCTCTTTTGTTATATGATCACAGTGCGCATATTTCTGGAATGAAGGTAGAGAAATTTTTTTATATTGATAAAAGTGGTTTTTGTATAAGGATATCGCTCATTAGCGAATGAGGTACTCAAATTTGATGCAATTTTCTCTCGATATAATATTCATTTTTGTGGGCAACTTCTCTAATTCAACTTAAACTCGTATTACTAAATTATTGCGACTTGCAGTAGCGTCAAGGCACTTCGTACATGGTCTCCCGCAATAATGAGACGAAGAGGATTGTAATATAGACACGGTGACCAAAACCCATAATTCGGAATGAATCATCTATATTTTTTGGCATGCGGGCTATAGCAGATCCCCATAGCTAATCGAAGCGTATCACGTCTTTCATCGCCTGTGCATGTCAAGGCATCCACCAAATTCCCTTATTTATATATTGCATATTTGTGTCACTACTTTTCACATATTAACAAATTTAGCTTGAATATTATGAATAATGATGATTATCATTGTCATGATTATTATTGTTTTTTTTATTATTATTATTCATAAAATTATTTAGGAAAAAATGAAAAACATTTATTATAATATTATTTTAAGTTTTATGCTGTTCTCTTCGGAAGCGTTTTCTCAAGAATATCCTCTAGGTAAGCCTATTATTACAGAGGGCATGGAAATCCAAGGTGTTTATTTGCAAGCTATCTCCATGGATACTGAGGATGAAAACCATTCCATGTCTCACCTCGCTGTAGATAAATCTGATATCCATTTAGAGGCCGATATCCGTGCTGTTCAAGACAATCCAAATGGTTTTGCCGAAGGTGATTGGATTCCTTACCTAACTATTGGATATTCTATTACCAAATTTGGAGAGGATTCGCGAACGCAATCAGGAATGTTTATGCCAATGGTCGCCAGTGATGGTCCTCATTACGGTGAAAACGTCAAATTAGACGGTGGCTACGGTAAATACCATGTTATCTATAAAATCTACCCACCTTCTTACAACAAACAAGTGGCATTTGCTCGCCATATCGATAAAGAAACAGGGGTTTCGACATGGTTTAAACCGTTTGAAGTTTCTTGGGATTTTGATTATGCGGGTATAGGTCGTAAAGGTAGTTATTAATACTAAAATAAACAGGTTTTAAGGGGTATATCATGGATATTTATACCACGATCTCTCTTTTGGAGTCCATTGTTTGAGTCAATTTAATGAAAATACTACTAAGATTATTGGTATTATCCACATTAGTACCAACATCCATTTTTGCGATTGAAAAATTCACTGTGGAATTAGAAATGAAAAATGGTTATTTTCTTCCTCAAATACTAAAAGTACCATCAAAGAAGATTATTCGGATTAAAATCACGAATACGGGTACTGAACCATCTGAGTTTGAAAGCATTCAATTGCGAAAAGAAAAAGTCTTAGCTCCAGGTGCAACCTCAGTATTAGTGATTGCCCCACTTAAACCTGGTACTTATACATTTTTTGACGATTTTCACCTCTCTCATCCAAAAGGTGAGATGATTTCTATAGAATAGTCGCCATGGATATCGGGCAGGTTCTCTTTGTTGTTTGGCGTGAAAGCTTTGAAGCTCTCTTAGTTATCAGTATCATTTATGCTTGGATCAAATGCCATCCTGATGCGCGTAATGGAATGAAATTTCTCTGGGGCGGTGTTTCTCTCGGAGTAATAGCGTCTGTCTTATTAGCCTTGCTAATATACGGTGTATTTAATTTTCTTGATGATGCTAGCCAATCGCTATTTATGATTTTGATGGAGATGCTTGCCTGTATCTTGATTGTCCAAACGGTCTATTGGATGAACAACAAGCACGGTATTTCAATGAAGTCTAAAATCGAATCAGAGATTAAATGCAATATCGAACACCATAATTGGTGGGGTGTCGCATTAATTATAGTCATTGTGATTGCTCGAGAAGGCAGCGAAATTGTAGTTTTCCTCTCTAGTTTTATTATGTCACTTACATCAACCAATGCGTCAAAATTTTTTATGGAGGTTGCGGGAGGTGTTCTCGTTGCGATTTTAACTTTATATATCTTCTTGCTAACCAGTCGGTTTATGTCTTGGCGTATTTTCTTTAAAGTCACAGGCGTTGTTTTGTTATTCCTTGCTCTATCACTGTTACTTAAAGCGGTTGAAGAGAGTTTAAATTTATTAATTCAGTTCGATTTTTTTATACCTGAATTTTTGATTTATCCTGCATGGAATACCGTTGCATTACTCGATGATTCAGGGGTGACGGGAAACTTTATTTCTTCATTTTTTGCCTATCGTTCGCAGCCTGCTTGGTTAAGCGTAATCACTTTTATTATTTACTGGATCGTTGTTAGTACATTGTTTGTATGGAATAAAAAACGTGCGTAATTTTCCTAATCAAATTCGAATGCTTTTTTCTAGCCTCATGTTATTCGCTGGTATTTCAACGTTAGCATCTGTATCTGTGCAAGGCACAGGCTCTCCCTTGCAATCAGGGGATAAGATTATTATTGCTAAAGGAGATATTCCAACCCCTGAAAAATACCGTCCAGCTATTGAATCCTATTTAGCTTTTATTCGTACAGAATCTTCTGATATGGTTTCTCAATTGGAAATCATCAAAAAAGAACTAAAAGCAGGCGAACTGAAAAAAGCTCAACAAGCTTATATTCAAGCTCATCAGCATTATGAAGCGATACGCCCAATTGTTATTTTATTTGGTAATATTGACCATGTGATTAATGCACGGGCAGATTATTTTCTTGATGGTGTCAAAGACTATCGCTTTACAGGGTTTCATTTGGTTGAATATCAACTTTTTGATCGCAAAGATATCAAAACGGCATTAAACGCCATAGATCGGTTATTAATACAGTCATATGATTTGAGAAAACGTATATCCACCCAGCATATCGAAATTCTGAATCTAGTACGATCCTCCGCTGATTTTATAGAAGAGATTCTTGAAACACAATTAGCAGGCAAAGAGAATGTTTATAGCTTCTCTGATATAAATGATATCGCTGCTAATTTACGTGGATCTAAAGAAGTGGTCACAGTACTCACATCATTTATCCCAAAAGAAGTATTGCTCCCAATTTTGCAGAATTACCAGAAAATAAAAGACATTCTTTCGCAGTATAAACTTAATCAGGATGAATATCAGTCATACAATCAATTAAGAGCTAAAGATAAAATGTCTCTTTACTCTATTCTTGCACAACAAGCAGAATTTCTTGTTGTATTGAGACGCCAATTAGATATTGACGTATACCACAAATATTGAGGCAAAAACCTATGCAAGTTAAACATAATAATCAATATACCTTATCAAGATGGAGTGCGTTAAAAATATTGGTGTTTAGTAGTGTTATTTGTGCTGTCTCAATACTGGCTATAAAAGAATACAGAAACCACTGCCAACCCACTTATGAAAAATCTATCCCCTTTGAAGGAGCTCATCAGTCGGGTGTTTTAACACCTGAACAAAAAAATTCATCCTTTATTGCCTTGAATGTTACGGCGAAAACACTTGATGAATTACAAAGTTTATTTAAAGTATTAACTCAACGGATTGCTTACTTAACACAGGTACAAAAAGCACCACTTAATCATAATGATAAGCTGCCAGATGCTGAATCTGGCATGTTAGGCTCTTATTTAAAACCAGATTCATTGACAATCACTGTTTCCCTAGGTAACAGCTTGTTTGATTCACGCTTTGGCCTTGAAAAAATTAAACCAAAATTTCTGACAGATATGACCAGTTTCCCGAATGATCGATTGGAATCACAATGGTCTGGTGGTGATTTGATGCTACAAATTTGTGCTAATAGCCAAGAAAGTGTAATTTATGCGCTACGTGATATTTTAAAGTATACCTCGGCATACCTATATCCATTATGGAAAATCGACGGTTTTCTACCTTCGAGAAATATTGATCAACATTCAACACCTATCAATTTATTTGGCTTTAAAGATGGCACAGGTAATGCACCAACTCATGATTCAAAATTAATGGATGAGTTGATTTGGGTAACAGAAAATGATCAAGAGTTACCTTGGTGTTACGGCGGATCATATCAAGCAATACGTCTCATTCGTTTTAATCTTGAATTTTGGGATAGAACACCTCTGGAAGATCAAGAAAATAATTTTGGACGTCATAAAGCAACTGGTGCTCCTATTGGTAGAAAACAGGAAATGGAATCTCCTGAATTTGAAAAAGATCCACACGGTGATCGTATCTTATTTAACTCGCATATGCGTCGTGCAGAACCGCGTAATCCTGAACGATATACCGCAAAATTAAGGCGTCGTAGCTATAGCTATTCATTGGGCATCAACAGCAATGGTTCCCTCAATATGGGATTGATCTTTGTTTCTTACCAAAAAAACTTAAAAACGGGTTTTATTGAAACCCAAAAAAGACTCAATGGTGAATCCCTTGAGCGTTATATCAAGCCATTTGGTGGTGGCTACTATTTTGTGTTACCAGGCGTACAGATTGCCCAAGATTTTTTAGCGAAACCGATGTTTGAGGCATTACAAAAATCTTCATAAGTCATACTTGAATTCGGTATTGACTGTGAAGAGCGGTATCCTATTTTCCATAAATTGCGTATTTTTATGCATGGAGATCATCAAATAACATAGATGAAGATCATTGGAGCTTTGTTTAGGTTTGTCTTCGCGGATCCAATAGGCGAATGATTTTTGCATCTATATGGAAGAAGAACGAAAAAGACTAACTTCATCTGGTTATTCCATAAATTCATGGAGTAAATGGTGAATGCTCGATTCAAAGCGCCAACAGAGATTGGCAGACTTATGAAACAAAAGCCGTAATGACGAGGTTATTTTCTATTATAGCTAAAACACTCCATTATGATTGTACTAAATATACGGAACTATTCCATCGATTTTCGTCGCAGGATACTATCCAAGACAGAAAGTAATAATTTATATGAGTATAATATCTAAAATCAATCGCTTATTTTAAAAATAGATCAGGCATTACTAACGTGATGCTAATGATTTATAAACGTACTAGTCTTGTTTTTGATACTGAATTGGCTACTTTTTGCTGCTTTATAAGCGAGTGATTTTACATTAACTGCTCGTGTATATAATTTAGCCATATTCATTTTTGATCATCCATACATGGCTATAAGTTCATGTGGGCTAGAACTTGCGTTAAGTCTTTATAATTTCTCTAATTTTTATTATTTAGTATGCTCTGCATTCATCAGGAAGTCTTGTTTTTTGCACTTTTTTCTAAATCAATTCCCGAAAGAATTAGAAGAAGAAAAAAGATTTTATGCGTTGTAACTAAAAAAGTATCACCATATTATACCCTGATCGTGTTTAAACACTTTTGCAGGGATTCAAAAATGGGAATATGAATTTTTCCTGTTTTTCTATATAGAGTGCTCTGATCATGTCTAAGTAATTGATTTCACTGTATATTATCATTATTTCCCCTTACCTTTTTTAT
>NZ_JACETX010000088.1 GCF_014048425.1 Candidatus Liberibacter sp.
GCAACTAAAGCGATCAAGACCCACGCCGATATGATGAAATCGTCTGCCCAGCTTCAATCCATGAAAGCTGTTTCTGATATGTCGAGTACTGATGGTACTTCTAGACCTCTAACTGAGGAGGAAGAATCCAAGACTTGGAGTTGCGTAGGGAGCAGTTAGTACAGCTATCGGTCTTCAGGCACTGCATGGTTTCAAGAAGTCATAGACACGGATGTTACTATTTTAAGAACGGTTAGTTCTTCCACTCTTCAAGACGATCTCATTGATCTCAAGGCGATTAGCTCCAAGATACAAGAACTTGAATCGAGACCCTCGGGGGGGGCTGGAGGAGCAGGTGACAAAGGCGAGCAAGGCAAGCAAGGCGACAAAGGATTGCAAGGTCCAAAAGGTGAACAAGGTGAACAGGGGCTTCAAGGACCTAAAGGAGATAAAGGACCTAAAGGAGACAAAGGCGATCAGGGAGACCAAGGTGAGCAAGGACCTCAAGGGGAAAAAGGCGATACAGTCATACCTGAAGGCGTTGTCACTAAAGCTCAGCTACTCACTGGGGATTCAGGCAATAGAATGGTCTTAAAAAACGCTCAGGGTGATACCGCATTTTTGGTATTAACCCTAGCGGGTATGCCATGTCAGGTGCTTTTGAAGCCAAAAGCGGTAAGCTTAAATCAGGTTTTTCGTCTGGCAAATCAGGCGACATCTACATCATCACAAGCGAAGGGAAAGTGGTTCTTCTTGTTCATCCAAACTCTACTAATCCTTTAGAAGACATTAGAAGAAACATCAAAGCCGTCCACCAGGACGAATTCGACAAAAAGATTAAAGCACTTGAATCTAAACCATCAGGAGGAGGGGGAGGAGGATTAACCGAAGAACAGGTTCTTGCTCTCATCAAAAGAGCATTAAAAGGTCGTACAGGATTGTTTCCCATTGCTACACCACCCAATGTTTTTAGACCCGGGATGATCATCAAAGGCTCTGATATCAACGGCTCTCAATGGTCATTCCCTGTTCAATACCTGAACAGAGGCATTACAGG
>NZ_JACETX010000062.1 GCF_014048425.1 Candidatus Liberibacter sp.
AAAGCGCCATATTTGCTGATTTTTAAGGACAATTGATGGTTCTTGCAAGCGGGACATGTACGACAGTCATCGTCGTCTTCTCTTGGAGGAAATATTAAGGAACGTAATGTATTATTGAGGGTATCAATGACATTGGAGATTCGTAATTCTTTTGTACCGTCAATTTTTTCAATAAAGTCTTTCCAAAATTTACGTAATACGTCTTTCCAATCAAGTTTTCCAGCAGATATTTCATCAAGTTCTTCTTCAAGATCGGCTGTAAAATCATATTCTACATATCGGCTAAAGAAATTTTCCAGGAATGCTGTGACTATTCTTCCTGTGCTTTGAGGTAAAAGTCTGCGTTTATCTAAAATTACATAACCGCGGTCGCAAAGCGTGCTTAAAACTACGGCATAAGTAGAAGGGCGTCCAATGCCTAGCTCTTCCATCTTTTTGATTAAAGAAGCCTCTGAGTAGCGAGGAAGAGGCTCAGTGAAATGCTGTGTTGCATTAGTTTTTTTGGCAAAAAGTTGCTCGTTGTTTTTTATATGCGGTAAAAGTTTTTCTTCGTCGGGAACCTTTTCTTGGTCATTGTTCTCTTCCCAGGCAGCGAGGAATCCGTCAAAATATGGATAAGATCCAATAGCTCGAAGATTTGCAGTTTGATCTCCATAAACTGCCCTAATATCAACGGTTGTTCTTTCAAATTCAGCTGAAGCCATTTGACTAGCAATACTGCGTTTCCAGATAAGGTCATAAAGACGAAATTGATCCGAATCCAAAAATTTTTTTACTGTAATGGGTAAACGACTAAAATCATTTGGACGTATGGCTTCATGCGCTTCTTGGGCATTTTTGGCTTTAGCAGAGTATATCCTAGGTTTTTCGGTTAGATAACGATCGCTGAAACAGGTGACTATAGAACGACGTGCTGCATTAAGAGCTTCAGAGGAAATTTGTACGCTATCAGTTCTCATGTAAGTGATTAAACCAAGGGTTTCGCCGTCAAGATTTATTCCTTCATATAATTTTTGTGCTATTCGCATAGTGTGTGTCGCGGAAAATCCTAGACGGGACGATGCTGCTTGTTGCAGTGTAGAGGTAGTGAAAGCTGGTCCAGGATTGCGTTTAACGATTTTCTTTTCTATCTTTGTCACAACGTAGGTTGCTTTTTCCAAAAAAGATGCGATCGCATAGGCTTCTTCTCTATTGCGAATAGAGGTCTTTGTAATTTTTTTTCCATCTATATCTACGATGCGTGCCGTGAAACTTTCTCCGCGAGGTGTTTCTAACAAAACGGATAAAAGCCAATATTCTTCAGAAATAAAACATTCTATTTGTGATTCACGATTGCATATTAGTCGCAATGCTACTGATTGCACTCTTCCTGCAGAGCGAGCTCCTGGTAACTTGCGCCATAAGACTGGAGAGAGATTGAATCCCACAAGATAATCCAATGCGCGTCGGGCTAGATAAGCATTTACAAGGGCAGGATTAATATCACGCGCATTCTTCATGGCGTTCAGTACCGCTTGCTTGGTTATCGCATTAAATGCTACACGTGTAACTTTTATTTTGCTTAGAAGATTCCTTTCCTTAAGGATATCAAAGACATGCCAAGATATGGCTTCTCCTTCTCTATCAGGATCAGTGGCCAGAATTAAATTTTCAGAAGATTGGACAGCACGAACAATATTTTCCATATGTTTTTGAGAAGGTTTGTTGATTTCCCAAATCATTTGAAAATCTTTTTCAGGAAGGACTGAGCCTGTTTTGGATGGTAAATCGCGGACATGTCCGAAAGAGGCTAATACCGTATAATCAGGTCCTAGGTATTTACCGATCGTTTTTGCTTTAGTGGGTGATTCCACAACTACAATATTCATTTCTTATCTCTAAATACAAATACGTTTAAATATGGTTTTTTATCCTGATATAATGGGACTTGATCAAGATAGATGGCAATTTATTCATAAACATTTCAACTTTGAAAACAGGATTAAGATTTCTTTTAAGAGGCTTTTACGATTCACGGCAAGTATTAAACGCAGACTGTTTTCTACAACTCTGAAAATTCTATAAGAGTACAACTTTTTTCAAGGCTATTCTGATTTTTCGGTAGATAAAGAATAGAGAAATTAGGATGTAATCTAAACTCAAGGAGTTCTCCAGAAAATCACGATGAAGGTATTTGCATCACTAAGGATACCATTCCACCAGGATGATGACAAAGCCGTCCTACAAGATCTAATTCCAAGAGGACAAGATAAACAATGGGAGCTTCCACTCCTGCGTGCTGTATGATATCATCTACATGGACAGGAACGCAACTCAACGCTTGTGCTATTTTTATCCTTTCATCATGTTCACAATCAGGGGCATTGGCATTAGCGACGTCTATATCCTCAATATACGTGGAAGAGCTAGATGATGAAAAGAAGTTTTTATCTATTTGTGGCTGCAAATTTTGCAGAACATCGTGAGCAGAAGTAATCAGGATGGCTCCATCTTTGATCAGTTCATTGGTTCCTTCGCAACGGCGATCAAGTGGTGATCCAGGTACAGCAAAGACCAATCGACCAAATTCTCCTGAAAGTCTAGCCGTGATAAGAGATCCCGATCTCTTAGCTGCTTCTATGACTACCAACCCTAATCCCACTCCCGCAATGAGACGATTTCGACGAGGAAAATCGTGAGCTCGTGGTTCGCATCCGAAAGGCATTTCGCTGATTGCCAAACCGCTTCCATTCCAAATTTCTTCCAATAGCTTGGAATTTTCTGGTGGATAAACACAATCTAATCCTCCTGCCATTGCAACGATTGTCCCTGTTTGAAGGCTGGCACGGTGAGCGGTAGTATCTATACCAAGTGCTAATCCTGATACTATGATATAATCCTCTCTTGCTATTTCTCGAGTAATCATTTCTGTAAATTTTATTCCACCTATTGAAGGATTGCGAGTTCCAACAATGCTTATAGCAGGCTTTGTAGTCGTTATGTGTATGTTGCCTTTGACGGCTAAAAGTGGAGGAGGCGAATCTATATAGCGGAGTGCTGGTGGATAATCTGGTTCACTCAGAGCGACAAAGCGTGCTCCGAAAGATTCGGCTCTTTCAAATTCTTTTTCTGCTTCTTCTTGTGAACAAATACGGATTGACTTGGTTCTTCCTCCTCGTCTGGAAAGCTCGGGGATCATTTCAAGGGCTTGTTCGGCAGACCCAAAATAATTAATCATTTCACGGAAAGTTGCTGGGCCAACATTATCGCTGCGAATGAGGCGCAACCAAGAAATTCGTTGATCATCTGTTAAGTGCACACCCTTTTTCTGGGAGTCAGAACTTGTCATTTTTATTCTTTACTAACACGATTTTTGATTCTAATCCTTTGATTAAACGTTGTATGTTACTTATATGCTTTAAGTAAATGATTGCTGTCATGAGTGTAAACATGACGGCTAAATTGGTTTCTGAAGTTGTTATCCAGATTGTAATTGTAGTGATAAGTGTTGCAATTAATGAGGAACTTGAAGAGTAACGGGTTTTTAAGAAACAAGATATCCAGACAATGGCAAAAATTATGCTGAAATATGGATTCAGGGCAAATAGGGCACCTATACATGTGGCAACTCCTTTGCCACCTTTAAATTTAAGCCAAATAGGAAACGTATGTCCTATAAGTGCTAAAAACCCTGCCAATTCTCCGAAACTTCTACCGAATAATATTGAAACAAGCACGACAGAAAAAGTTGCCTTGATTGCATCAAGAATGAGAGTGATGAGAGCAAGCGTCTTATTCCCAGTTCTAAGAACATTGGTGGCACCAATATTACCAGATCCAACTTGTCTTATGTCCTCTAAGCCTGATATACGCGTAAGCAATAATCCGAAAGGTATAGAGCCAAAAAAATATCCCAGAGAAATCGAAATGATGATTTCTGAAAGATTATATGACGAAAATTGTAAATTGCTCATATTCATATGTTAACTTTCTAAGGCATAGACACGCTTGCCTGACACATAAGTTTCTACAATGCGTCCTGAAAATTGGGACTTTTCAAAAGCGGTGTTGCGATAAGACGAAAACATATTATCGGATTTTACAATCCATGGATAATTTAAGTCTATCAGGATAATGTCGGCTACAGCTCCAGGTTTTAGTGTCCCTCCAGGGAGATTAAATATTT
>NZ_JACETX010000034.1 GCF_014048425.1 Candidatus Liberibacter sp.
AGAGCTCTTTGTGTTATTTTGCAAATGCAAATAAAGGTCAGTGCAGGTTTTTTTGAGGGAGTGATTGATGTTTTTGGATTTTATGATGAAAGCCTTGCTGTTTTTTATCGTTATGAGTATGCAGGTTATCCATGCCGAAGAATCCATTTATTTGCGAGGTCAATTCGGAAAATGGGATGTATATAAATATAGTGATACGAAAAACTCATATTGCTATGCTCTTTCTGTTCCTACAGCTTTGAATCCTTCTGAGGGAGTCAATCATGGAACTAATTTTTTCATCGTTACGCCGAAACGTGGTAAAAAAGACTACGTTCCAGAAATAGTGATGGGCTATCCTTTAAATGAGAAGGTTATGACTTCTATTGAAGTGATAGGCAGATATTCTGATGGTAAAATATTTCAAATGAAATCTATAGATGATAGAGCGGTATTTGAGAATCGGCATGACGATGGTGTATTGGTTAACGCTATGATGAAGGGTAGGGAAGTATTAGTATCTGCCAGATCAAGGCGTGGCACTGATACCCGCCACATATATTCTTTAAATGGGCTTTCAAGTGCTTTGGAAGAAGCAAAAGATTGTGAGTAGGCTTTATAAAGATTTGGCTAGATTCATGTTTTTGGTCTTTTGCTATTGTTGGGAGCTTTTCTCATGCAATCCCTCTTTTGATAAGTGAGATTGATGGTTTTGTTTTTCACTTTTGGATAGAGAGATGATGTCTTCGAAAAAAGAATCTTTGGTTGGGCTGGCACGAGAAGAATTACAAGATTCTCTGGAGAAGATTGGTATTGCAAAGTCACAAGTGAGAATGCGAGCATCTCAGATTTGGAAGTGGATCTATATTCGGGGTGTTCGTGATTTTAATGCTATGACCAATATCTCTAAGGATATACGTCATATTCTAGATCAAAATTTCAATATTATATACCCTGAAATCATTGAGGAGCAAATCTCTTGCGATGGTACGCGCAAGTGGTTATTGCGTTTTTTTTCGGGATGTTCTGGTAAGCCTGTAGAAATTGAAACAGTCTATATTCCAGAAAAAGAGAGAGGTACGCTATGCGTTTCTAGCCAAGTTGGTTGCTCTCTTACCTGCTCATTTTGCTATACAGGCACTCAGAGATTAGTGCGCAATCTTACGGCGGAAGAAATACTCTTGCAGATTCTTCTGGCGCGGAGTCGTTTAGGAGACTTTCCTGGTTGTACAGAAGTTACAGGGCTTGTGGTGCCACTAACGGGTCGCAGAGTTTCCAATATTGTGATGATGGGTATGGGAGAGCCTCTTTGTAATTTTGATAACGTGAAAAAATCTCTTTTAATTGCTAGCGATGATATGGGGCTGTCTTTTTCGAAACGTCGCATTACCCTTTCTACTTCTGGTTTTGTGCCTAATATGTCACGAGCTGGAGAAGAAATAGGAGTGATGTTGGCGGTTTCTTTGCATGCAGTGAACGATGAGCTGCGAAATGTTCTTGTGCCTATTAACAGAAAATATCCTCTCAAAGATTTGATGAAAGAATGTCGTCATTATCCAGGGCTTTCTAACACGAGACGTATTACGTTTGAATATGTTATGCTCAAGGGAATCAATGATAGTCCCAAAGATGCTATTGAGTTGGTTAGACTTCTCAAGAATATTCCGGCAAAAATAAATCTTATTCCTTTTAATCCTTGGCCAGGTTCTGATTATCTCTGTTCCGATTGGAAGACTATTGAGAATTTTGCTGACTGTATCAAGAGGGCAGGTTATTCTTCCCCAATCAGGAAACCGCGCGGGCGCGATATCTTTGCAGCATGTGGTCAGTTGAAATCTCTTTCCGAAAGACCTTCTAGAAGGTTGTCCTCGGAAAAAGATAAAATTGAAAGCGAAAATTCTTCTGTTATAGCGGTGAATGGCATAGCAAGCATTGGGTAATAGGACGGCTTTCGAATTCAAAAGAACGCCTCATGCAATAAAGTACTTGTTCTTTTCTCTATGACAAGGATCTTATGCATTGTACAAATAGCCCCCAAAAAAATGCAGATACAAGATATTTATTCAAAAAAAGTGAGATGCAATCAAACTAATATGTTTTTGCTGGTGTGTTAGACGGCTTAAAGGTAAGGAGGTTTTAAAGTTTGGTATTAATAATGTCAGCATCATGGTCTTTTCTAAAACCTGTTATTTCAAGCAAAAACAATTCCTTAAGTCAAGTAAGGGCTCAATATAGAGTCTGTTTTTTCAATATGCTGCGAAACGTCTGGTCTTACCTTTTTAAGAGTTTTTTCGATCATTTTAGAGGTTTTATAGGTTGTTTTTTTAGAGTTTAACTTTACGTGTATATAATAAAGAGGTCTTAAATGCATGTCCTACCTTCAACAAGGCAAGACGCAATAATAAAAAATATTAAGTAAAAACAATTCCTTATATTTATTTAGTTTGTCTTTCCGAGACAGATGTAAATGGCGACTAAAACGGATTCTATTTTTTCCTTCCTATAGAAAAACACACAACAATAGATCCAATCAATCTAAAACTCTTTCTAAGAAAGAGAACATATTGTGTCCCACTGTGTGATCGTTTTTACATTTAATACGCACTCAATCTTTGTTATCTTTATATTCATGAGAAACTTTCAAACCAAATCCTGTCAGATAAGCCGTGTTTCAATATCCTTAAATCAGAAATTTTACAGGCATCAGATTTAAAAGAGTTTCCTCTGTTTTTCTCTATTCTCCGATTTTCTTACCAATTCCTTCGTATCATGTTCTGAAATTTTTTGAGACATGATAATTTTTAGATAGAGATAAAAGATAAGAAGTTAAAATCAAGGCTTGAGCAAATCCTAAAGAAAGATTTCCCTTTGAAAGGCATTTCTTTAATGGGCTCAGATCATTCTAGCGGAAGCACAGAACAATCACAGCCACTAGAAGTTTATTCTTTAGAAAATATGATATTGAGAGGATGGCGGTTTCGTTTAGTGTTGTGAATCTTTTGACTGGTCTTCTGAAAGACGAAGTTGACGACCAGCATAAAACATATAAATAGCGGCAAATATCAAGATTGGGATAATGAAAAAATGGCTTAATTTAAATCCTTGCATAATAAATGGAGCTACAAGAGCCCAATCTGCCATTCCCATCCAGCTATCCATTTCTGTAATTTTCATAGCCCAAAGACTTCCAAGAATTTCGATAATTCCCATGACAAAGCAAATTTTTGATGCGGCACGCCATCCGCCATAATGGTTTGCAAATATCCCTATTGTGGCATTTGAAAAAAACATTGGAATAAATCCAGGAACGACTAAAATAGGATATCGAAAAAGCAACATAACGATAATTGTAAATATTTGCCCGAGAGCTCCCCAAAGAAAACCCCAAATTATCGCATTAGGAGCCCATCCGTACATTGCCGAACAATCAATAGCAAGAACCGCTCCAGGAATAAGATGTTGAGAAATTCCTTGAAATGCGATGGAAATTTCCTTTACGAACATCTGAACACCTAGCACAATAATACTTACTCCTATGGCGAAAAACATTCCCGTTTCCAAAATATAGAGAGACCAATGTGTTTTTCCAGCCATTTCTTGAACAGCAGGAATTCCTAAAGATAACAACGCGATTCCCCAAAATATGGTCATGATAATTCCGGTAGCGACAATATAATCGTTAAATATAGTGAGCCAATGGGGGAGTTTAATAGAATTAATGTTTTCTGATTTGTCCCCAAAATATGGTGCTATTTTACAAGCAATCCAAGAAGCGAACTGTTGTTGATGCCCAATAGAAAAACCGGCGTTTTGGGTTATTTCCTGTGTCGGTTTATACAATATATTAGATGTTATGCCCCAGTATAGAGATATTAAGCAGGACGAGTATGCTATAGTTAGCCATGCGTCTGTGTTTAAGGATAGGTGAAAGAAGGTTACAGTGAGCCCGGCTTGCTGGAACATCACTTCTCCATTGAGAACAATAGTGCGGATACCAGTTATCCGGCGCAAAGCAACGATCAAAAGATTGAGTAAAAATCCTATAAGAACAGTATAACCTACCCAGCTGTAATTGTCTTTCAGCAGAGACATGGAAGAGATCATTGATACGTATGGATCAATGATAGATCCATTAATTTGATGGAAATCTGAAAGCTTGGTGATAATATTTCTGGAAGTATCCACTAAAATTCCAGCACCTATTTTGAGGAGGAGAAAGCCAACGATGGTTCTAATGGTAGACGGAATTGTTAATTCCATTCCCTTTTTGAGAAGGATATTCCCCAATAAGACGATCATCCCAAGCATAAAAGAAGGTTTGGCGAGTATCTGTCCATAGAAAAAAGTCAAGATAGCAGTGATAAAATCCACTCAATCCTCCCTAAATCGTCGATTTTGGATACCTGATCGAATCCTGCGAAATCTTGCTTTTACAAATCAAATAACATTATCGTAAATGCAACCAAAACTGAATCCTGCAATAACGCTGAGCTAAATAATAACCGTATTTCTTGTCAATCTTACTCATCTCAGATAGAAAAGATGAACGCCCCCTTGTGTGATAACAGCGTCGCTTAAAAGAACACTTTCTGTAATCTATACGGCTATTCTACCCATGAAAACACATACGAAAAACCATAGCTACCAATCAAAGGAAGAATGCTAAGTTTATTAAATTTCATACTAATAGCAATAAGCACCGTTTTATAGCAGGTTTTCGTGGACAAAAGAAGTATTAATAAGCCATTCTGACACAAAAAATTAAGGAATGCTCAAAAATTAATATTCTTTGTATGATAACGCTGCTGTTTGAATCCTTCTCTATATCTGTCGATTCAATAGCCAAGAAAGATTTCTATACTTCTTATAGGTTCATGCAAGCCATGAAAACGAATTCGGGAAGATTTTAACCGTTTGATGGCTTGATCACAAGACTATTGACGATTTCATTCACGAGATTGTTATGGCACAGGAACTAGGTGCTGATTATCATACCATAGCCAACTTCAAACTCCCTCATAGCATCATTCCCATGAGCAATCTAGGAAGGCGATGCTGGATGTTCATCAAGGATATCCCAAGCGGGCTAATATAAGAAACTCAATAAATTACTAACGGATCACGGCAACGTAACTATGGATGAGATTTTAGGCTTCTTCAACACTTTGAAAGGCTTGGGAGTATTCATTAAAAACACTGGAATGCTTGCAGGTGCTGTGTCAGCTATTGGCTACTTTATGTATAATCTTAAGAATTGGCTCAGAAAATGATAGGTTCGTTTATCACGGGCGGGTTGCTTTCCGTTGCACTCAGTCAGTCATTGAGTATTTCAGAAAAAAGAAAACAACAAACATGATCTGGAATTATAGAAGCTGAGATCGTCAGCGTATTGGGCTTTCTAAGTTAGAAAGTAATACCAAGGTTGAAAGAAATACTATCAACGCTGATACATTGGCTCTTGTAGAGGCTACCAAAGATCAGAGCATTAGGGCATTAAAAAAGATGTAGGGGATGTTTGTGGATAGATGCTTGAATTCTTTAATAAGATCCCTTGAGAACTATTCAGTGAGTTCTTTTGTTTTATCCCATAGCCAAATTAACCTTGATAGCTAGTAGAGATCATGCCACAGAGGGTCTCTATTGCGTGTTTAGCCTTTTTTTGGGCGATTTTTAACAGGAACTTGTGTCTTCCATCGTTGGCTTATTGGTTTTGCGATAGAAAAATGAGGATCAAAAGAAGAATGCTATGTGTCGAAGATCCCTTGATTGTTTTGATTTCTATCGCTGTTTATATTTTTCCTTCTATAGTCATTATTGTTATAAGAAAAAGCATAGCGTCTATAGATTTTGCTTTTGTATCCATATTTTTAGTGTTTTTCTATATTTTTCGTCGATTTCTTTGAAGTATATCGCTAACTTTAGTGCATTTTATATATAAACGGATTGGCTAATAACCCTCCCAGCTTCTAAAATTTTTTGATACATGACATCTTCAGGCTCTACCTTGGATTTCCTTTGTTCAATAAAATAATCTTTATACTCTTTTTGTGAATCATAATAATTTTTTTACGAGTAGCAATTGCTTCAGAATTAAATTCAGGTTCAAGCTTCCTAAGAACATTCAAAGACCGCTTTGAAAACAGTTTAGGGGTTATCTCATCTTTTGATAGGCTTGGGCTTAGAAGAGTATCCGAAATCACAGCAGAAATTATATTCTTCCTTCAGTCCACAGTAGGATTCTGTTATTCCTCTGTTGTTTGATATATCTCCCGCAGGTATTAAGAGGTTCAAAGGCTAACCAATTACAACTATTTTAAAAGATAGTTGATGAATAATAGTACGAAAGTTAATGCAATTTTTTTGATATTATGAATGACTTCTTTGGTTCTAATAAATTAATAAAAATATATTTTACCAATCTAAAATATAATAGAGTGAAGGTTGCTGGCAATTATAAATTGTATGCTTCATAATTATACAATTCAATATTAAATTGATCAAAAGTTTTGAGGGACTGATATTGACAGTCTATCGATTATAACTCGATGGCTTTTTACTGAGCCCATTCACTCAAAAAACCATTCCTTTTATTTGAGGATTTTGGTATACAAATAGGATTATTCAGAAGAGGTGTTAAAAGATACGGAGTATAATCCAAAAGGTGTGGAAAAACCACAATCTCCGATTCTGGGTTCAGGACGATTAAATCATTATTTTAAAATGACTATTCTACTTTATCATCCAAGATGCGTCAAAACTTTCTAAGTTTAGTATTCGATGTTCGGCTTGTTTTACTATACGCTCGTGATACGAGGTGGTGCCTTGAGGATTCTAAAACATGCGGTTTCTACCTGGTTTTAATTTTGCTCCACCTCTATTGACTTTTTCTGATTAAAAACTCCCTCTCAGGATATGCTTTCGTGCATCGACCATGTTTAAAATGCGATTTCCGTCTCTTTTATTCTGCCTCCAGAACTTATGATTTTCCCCCTATTAGAGTTTCATATTTGATGATTAAGGTAAGACCTTTTTGATTGAGATTTGCCAGGTGTACTTTGGATCTCGTGTCTTGATGAGGTTGTAATATGCCCTTTCCGCCTTATTGGTTTTTTCTTGAGATTCTATGAGCTGATTGATTAGAGTTGGATTGTTGTTAGTGCTACGATCTTTGTTTATCTTGTTGAATTCTTGATAAGAATCACGATATCCATAGAGCAATAGAGGAAGGAGTTTTCTATAATTCTCAAACGTTATATTTTGCAATGCATCTTTTTGTTGCTGATCGGTTAGATTTAAGAACACATTAGGATTCAAGGGATTATTAGGAGAATAATCCTCAATAGATTGAGGTTCACGATTAAACGCATGCTCAAAAGTCATATCATTTTCTTGTATCCTATGAAAATCCTGATGATAAAATTCTGATATTGTCTGTGGTTGTTCTGTGCTTCCGCTAGCAGGGATGTTTTTTTCTGGTGGCTGTGGTTGTTCTGTGCCTCCGCTAGCAGGGATGTTTTTTTCTGGTGGCTGTGGTTGTTCTGTGCTTCCGCTAGAAGGGATGTTTTTTTCTGGTAGCAGTGGTTGTTCTGTGCTTTTATCAAGAGGATTCTTTGCTGTTGATGATTGTATTTGTTTTACAATGGAGATCAGATCTATTTTCGTAGTTCTATGCCGTTCAGGATTGAAGAAATCACACCCATTTAACATCACAGATGACGACAACAGTATAAAAGCTAATGCTGATTTTTTTAATGTCATATAATATATGTTTTGTTTGATAATTTAATAAAAATACATATGTATCATACTGATACGAAATGATATAGATAATGTCTAATAATTTTAAATTGAATTTTTATTAGTTTGCAACTAATTTTTAAATTGATTAAAATTTTTGAGGGACTGAGATAAACAGTCTATAGATCATATTAAAGGCTGTTCTTAGCCCCATCATTCAAGATATAATTTCTTTTATTTTAGGCTTTTGATATACAGATGGTATTGTGAAAAAAAGGTGTTAAAAAATACGGACTATAATCCCAAAGGTGCTATCAAATCCACGATGTCTGATTCAGGGTTCGGGGCGATTAAATCATTGTTTTAAAATGAGTATTATACAGTATATCATCCAAGATACTTCAAAGCTTCCTAAGCGTACAGTGTCCTTTTTGTTTCACGGTACGCCCGTAATACGAGGTAGTGTCTTACGATTCTGAAACATGTGGTTTCTACCTGGTTTTAATTTGGTTCCAACTCTATTGACTTTTTCTGGTTAAATACCTCCCTCTCAGGACATGCTTTTGTGAGCCGACCATGTTTCAATATGCGATGTGAGGCTCTATTGTCCCAGGACATGCTCTCGTGCATCAACCATGTTGAAATGTGCGATTTGCGCCTTTATTGCTTTGAATGCAACATTCTTGTATTTATCTGTTATAATTATTTCATTTCCGGTATTAGCGCTTTGAACTATAGCAGCTGTGGCTTCTCGGTTGTATTCTGTATAAAGATCACAATATTCAAAGAATATCGGAAGATAGAGGTCTGCATACTGAACAGGAGTTATATTTGCCATTACATCTTTTTGTTGCTGATCGGTTAGCTCTAGGAAATCAGAGGGACTTAAGGGGGAGTCATTCTCAGGAGGTTGAGGATAAAACGTATAATGAAAAATACTCCTTTTTATCCTATGCCCATTCTGATTCTCATGATTAAATTCTTGCATTGGCAGTGGTTGTTCTGTGCTTTTATCAAGAGGATTCTTTGCTGTTGATGATTGTATTTGTTTTACAATGGAGATCAGATCTATTTTCGTAGTTCTATGCCGTTCAGGATTGAAGAAATCACACCCATTTAACATCACAGATGACGACAACAGTATAAAAGCTAATGCTGATTTTTTTAATGTCATATAATATATGTTTTGTTTGATAATTTAATAAAAATACATATGTATCATACTGATACGAAATGATATAGATAATGTCTAATAATTTTAAATTGAATTTTTATTAGTTTGCAACTAATTTTTAAATTGATTAAAATTTTTGAGGGACTGAGATAAACAGTCTATAGATCATATTAAAGGCTGTTCTTAGCCCCATCATTCAAGATATAATTTCTTTTATTTTAGGCTTTTGATATACAGATGGTATTGTGAAAAAAAGGTGTTAAAAAATACGGACTATAATCCCAAAGGTGCCATCAAATCCACGATGTCTGATTCAGGGTTGTGGAGCGGTTAAGTCGTTTTTTTAGGGTATTATTTTTTTTCATAGTAAAAGATAAATATGATAATTAAGCCATTCTTATATAAAAAACCAAGGAATGAATAAAAGATGTTGGCATATGCATTAGCGGAGAAGTTAGATCAGAAGAAAAATGTTTCTCATTTATCGCATAAAGTTTTTGCTGTTGCTCCGATGGTTGATTGGACTGATCGGCATTATCGTTTTTTTGCCAGACTTTTAACAAATAATGGCTTATTATATACAGAGATGATTGTTGCTGATGCTATTTTGCATGGGAATAGACAGAAACTCTTAGGCTTTAGTCCTCAGGAAAAACCGGTTGCTTTGCAGATTGGTGGTGCAGATATTGCTAAATTAGTCGAAGCGGCAAAGATTGGAGAAGATTTCGGATACAACGAAATCAATCTCAATGTTGGCTGTCCATCTCATCGGGTGCAGTCAGGATGTTTTGGTGCATGTCTTATGTTAACACCGGATTTGGTCGGAAAGTGCATTGAAGCGATGTGTTCTGCTGTTTCTATTCCTGTAACGGTTAAGTGTCGTATAGGAGTAGATGACCAGATTCCTGAAATCGCGTTACGAAGTTTAATAAAATCTATTAAAGAATCTGGCGCAAAAGCAGCGTGGATTCATGCTCGTAAGGCTTTTTTAAAAGGCTTGTCGACGGGTGAAAATCGTACGATCCCAGAACTGAATTATGAGATTGTTTATGCTATCAAAAAAGAGAATCCAGATCTTTTTATTGGTTTAAATGGTGGTCTTCAAAATATGCAACAAGTCTTGGAGGTATTGCCCCATGTAGATGGCGTGATGTTAGGTCGTCCTGCATATCAGAACAGTAAAATACTCACTTCTGTCGATGAATACTTTATGAATCCCTTAACAGGAAAACTTTCCACTTCCTCAAAAGTTTTAGATAAGGATTTTTGGAGAAAGATAAGTGATTCTATGAGTTCTTATGCGGCTCAGCATATCGCGGCAGGAGGAAAATTAGGGCAGGTTTCCCGTCATATGATTGGTTTATTTCATGGTTTTTCTAGTGCACGGAGTTGTCGTCAGATTCTTGGAGTGGAAACTCACTTGCCAGACGCAAATCATACAATTATTGAAAAAGCGTTTAGCCTCATGATCGAGTCTTTGTAGAATACAGGATTTTTGAACATCTCATTTAGAAGAGATCCATTGAATTTGACCGAATGCGACTTGAATGAGCTTAGATTAACAGCTCTATTCTAATAGAGATTGAAAACGCCAAAACAGTCATATCCATAAGATGAAAAAAGTTGAAATTCCAAAGGATTAAAAGCGAGATCAAGTGGATTGATGGCTTGAATGACCTGATACGTCCTCTCATAATGATATTGTTTTTATCCGCTAGTAAGCTGGTTATGACGACAGTAGAGATCATGCGTGATGATGTTTTATTTTGATAGTTCTTGATTTTTTATCGCTATTTTTACATTTTCTAATGCTGCATTGACTGCTGTACTATAATTCAGAGCTTCCATAGCTGTTGTATTTTTTTGCTTGTCTTTCATGTGTGCGCCATATGCATCCTGAAATTTTTGATCAGCATAAGTATTCATTAAATCTTTTTGAAGTTTCTTAAGAGTATCCAGAGGCTGATGTGACAGTTCATATATGAGATCATCTGCTGGACGATTACTGATTAAACGTACAGCCATATCTACAATAAGAGGAGAAATAGGTTTTTCCTCAGGCACTGCAGGTATTTTTTATTCTTCTGTATTTATGCTAGAAGAGGTGTCTGTTGCTGGTATTTGAGCTCTTTCCACAGTAGGGATACGAGGTTCAGAGACCAACCAATCGCAATCATTTAACAATACAGTTGATGATAATAGTACAGAAGTTAAGGCATTTTTTTTTGATATCATAATAAGGAGTTTCTTTTTAATCAATTAATGAAATATATTGTGCCATATTGAAAAACATTAGAGACTAAATGTCTAATAATTAGAAATTGAATTTTTTATTAGTCTACAATTGATTTTTAAATTGATAAAAAGTTTTGAGGGACTGAATATAACAGTATATTGATGTCCTGCTAGGGTTTTGACTATTGGTTATGGATATGCAGGATCTGATGTTCGTGAGGGCATAGAGATATCAGAAGAGCAGGGGGAAGGTAAGACGTTTTGAAGTGCCTGTTCCTGGTTTTTAGAATATCTTCCTGCTGTACTATTCTCTGGTGAATACTGCATATCGGCTATTGGAGATACTGCGTATCGGATATTGAAGATTTTATTTTTTTTAAAGGAAATCTCTATACTCTGAACAGTTGCCGAGGAGTAGAAAATATAATTTCCATCGCAGAACAACTAATGGATTGAAGTACAATTTACAGCAAAAGAACTATGGTTTTAATGGAATTAGGTTTATCGATGAGACGCGATGCAAAATGCCAGAAGAATGAGGTACCGAATTCTGGAAAGCGGAAATCGAATACTAGATGGGATGGCGCACGTTAGATTCTAGCAATTGTCTTCCGACTATAAGGAGAAACGAGTCGAATACGAGGATAAATCCGACGAATCTTATGAGGTTAATCCTTGTTTTTGGAAATATTTCTCAATATTTCAAGGTTTATTGAAAGGATTGATAATCGTTATATCTGGAAAGGTTTTTTTTATAATCTCTTCGGTTTCTTGTGTGAATAAGAGTTTGAGATTGGGTCCGGCATCCAGAGTAAAATAAACCGGTATGGATTTTTCTCGTGCTTTCCATATATTTTTCATATTCGTGAGAGTTTCTTCCTGCCAATACAACAAGGTTGGATAGGAGCTTATCATGGTAGCATGCATTTTTAGGGCATTGTTTTCGGAAAATTCTCCAAGTTTGATAAAATCTTTCTCAATAATTGCTTTCTTGATATGCACAAGATCATAAGTAGCCTGTTTCGTCCATTGTTTAAAAAAAGGAGAGGTTTGACTGCTACTTTCCATCGCTTCACGCGATCCCACTTTTTTTTCCGTGCATATAAGCTTCAAAAATCCAATGCGTAAATTTGTCCAATCATGTTTAAATGGTATCCCTAAACTATCTGTCCCATCCTTTTCTTTCCCGCATATCCACTCGCAAAATCCCTGATGAAAAGAGCGACAAGCACTCCCTGATCCAAGACGTGCAACGCGTGATAGTGATTCACTCCTTTCTGGAATAGAATAGAGCCGAAATAAAGCCAAAGTTAATGCCGCAAATCCTGAAGCAGAGGAAGCTAGTCCTGCTTTAGTGGGAATATTATTGGAAGTTTCTATTAAAAATCGCGTTTCACCAAATTGACGAAAAAGATCACAAAATTCGATGGTTTTTTTAAAAAACATATTTTGAGGGGATATTTCATTGCCATTGTAAATGACGACATCCATATCCGTGCTGATGGGTGTTACAGACGTAAAACTTCCCATTCCTCCAAGACTCAGAGAGAGAGAATTATTGATAGGGAGATTGAGTTTTTGATCTCTCTTCCCCCAATATTTACAGAGCGCAATATTGCTTGCTGCAAAAGCACTTCCTTTTTCGCGAATATTAGGAGTAAATTCGTCAATATAAAGACGTAAGATATTATGAACCAATGAGGACAAGCTGTATTCCTTTCGAACACATTCTACAATCTATTGACCTATACGGCGGAATATCTGAATCTATTACGCCAAGGGCAACAATGCAATCACCTAATCCTGATCCGGAAATTTTTGCTGCCATAATATGAGATTGTTTGCGAAGTTTCCAAACGATATCAGAAAGCGTTTCATCAGAAACGCCGAGTGTTTCAAGCAATCCCTGTTGCATATTCATGGCTTTGGCTAACTCTTGTAGTTTTCCATCACGAATGGCTTGAGCAGATATCTGGCTTAATTTCCCCATAAGAACATAAAGTCCAGGATGAATCATGCGTGTTGAAGAATATTCGATTTCCATACGGGATATCTTTTCTAAAACCTTGGGAGTTGGTGTTTTATATCCTGAATAGACAAGATGAATGGGTAAAAGATTCGGAAGTTGTTCTACACTATATCCTTGCATGCGATAAGAAATTAATCCTCCATAGAGGGAAGCAGCAAGATCTAGACCAGAAGCTTTTCCCTGTACTTTAAGGACAATCTCATGCGATTGTTTGAGGATTTCTTCTCTGTTAGGCTTGTCTTTAAGGGTGAGAGCAAGGAGAGCTGCTGTAATAGCTATTGTGATTGCAGAAGAAGATCCAAGACCTACTGTATGATCAAGATTGGAAGTTACTTCCAAGTCAAAACCGCAAGGTGGCTTCAGATGATCGATCGCTGTTATTATAAAAGTGAATGATGGATGTGATACTAGTTTATCAATACTGCCATGATAAATATCTAGTGATGAATGAATATTGATTAGGCGATCTGCACGTAATTTCAAGGAAAGAGAAATTCCTTTATCTAAAGAGCACGCAAGAGCTGGCTGTCCATGTAGCACGCCATGTTCGCCCATGATAACCAGACTGCCGGGTGCTTTAACACGAATTTCACGCAAGCATTGTGCCATTTTGTTCGCCCTTTATTTTATAGCAAGGATATTTATAAAGGGAGGACAACTCTCGTGGATCATAATCATAACTAAGAACAAAACCCGCTTTATTTCCTTTATTATTGTCACAGCCTTAGAGATCTTGCAAGCAAGATTTGGCTATCTATTATTCGTATAGAGCATATACCCTCGAGAAACTTGGCAAGAGCAAGATCTAGCTGTCTGTGTGTGAAGCCCTCTCTCGCCGAGATACCTTGGCAAGTAAAGATAGATCTCTGTCTGTCCGTTGTCTGTGTCTATCTATATAAAGGCGTAGATCTCTTAGAGATCTTGCAAGCAAGAGTAATCTGTCTTTGTTTAGCATAGCTATATTGACCCATGATAACCCAAGCCACTTGGTTCTTTAACACGAATTTCACGCAAGCATTGTACCATTTTGTTCGCATTTTATTTTATAGCAAGGATATTTATAAAGGGAGGACAACTCTCGTGGATCATAATTATAAACCAGAACAAGACCCGCTTTATTTCCTTTAATATTGCCAGCGCCAGAGATTTTGGCAGCGCCACCTTTTGCTTCAATAGAGCAGATAAATTGACATATCGGCTCAGGGACGACGCCAATGGATTTTAAGAAAGAATGGTTCAGGCGGATGGTATTGCAAATGCTATCTGCATCGTTGTTTTGAATACTTTTTGCCATATTATTTGTGATGGCATTAAACTCACTCCAAATACTGCTTTTTGCAAAATATTTATTGACAAAAGAAACGCATTCTCCAGTAGATTTTTCAGGTTTTCCTGTATCAACAGCCCACCATTCGCTCATAAGATCTTCCTGTTTTTTGACTGTCATATGATAATTAATATGCACTATACCACCTTCTACAATGGTTGTAGAATCGATAATACCAGCTTTTCCGTGTTGTAGACGTTCCATATAACGTGTTTCGGCGATGAGCTCTTTATTGCTTTTGAAGGGATTGCCTGTCATATAAGCAGCAATAAGGGATAATACTGAAATAACTGCCGAGGAAGAGCCAAAACCACTTCCAATAGGGATAGAAGAACGGATATCGATGGCAAATCCTTGTTTTCCAGAGTGATCTAGACGACGATTCAGGATAGAAAGCAATAAATCATCTGAATGATTTAAAACTGATTTTATCGGAATATGACCTGCTAAAAATTGGTCATATTTGCGATCATTTTTTTGAGCTATGGCACGACATTCCTCTAAAGAATATTGGGTTATTTTTTTCCCCAGTACTCGTATAATTGGTGCTTCAAGTTTCTCCAAAGATGCTTTTATATGAAGAGAAATTGCCGTAGCGAGTGCCGATGCTCCATATAATACAGAGTATTCACCGCTTAAAATAACTTTCGCAGGTGCAATGCCCGTGATCTTTAAATTTTTCAGATCTGGTTTTTTCATCAATGCGTTTATGGTTCCTAATCCCAGCTAAGCGAAAGGGATCGGTTATTGTATGAGCATATCAAGAGTTATTGCAATGCCCATGATCTTTCAATTTTGCAGAGCTGGTTTTTTCATAAATGCGTTTATGGTTCCTAATCCCGGCTAAGCGAAAGGGGCCAGTTGTTGTATGAGCAATATCAAGATTACCATCATCAGAAGGCAGAACATCATGATGTAAATTACGGTATACTTCGTAAGTAACCGGAACACGAGAATTGATCATGTTATAATGAGATTCTTTGTGCGATTTTTTCGGATAATCCTCTTGGATAATTCCTGAAAAGAATTCTGCCATACAGCCAGAACCATAGCTAAAAAATCCCACACGTTTTCCAGCAATATTTTCAGAGCTATGATCTAGCAAAGACAAAAAAGCGATATATAAAGATGCCGTATAGCTGTTTCCAATTAAACGATTATAGATCGTCGTTTTCCCAATGGATTTCTCAATTTCGGAATCAGAGGGATCTCTTCCAACGCTTTTAGAAAGATGAATATGCGCTTTTTCTGCCATACGTGTAAAAGGTTGATGATAGCAAAAATATTCAAAACAACAGAAATCATGACCATTTTGCTTTTGGTAATCTTGCCATGCAGCTTTTAAGGATTTTAAATAGATTTTAGTGGAATATTTCCCATCTACTAAGGATGTCGTGCGATAATTAGGACGCCAGAAATCCATTACGTCTTCGGTATAGAGACCTGTGGTTTTTTCAATTTTGAGAATAGAAGCGTTTGAAGAGATTAGCATTGCAACAGCGCCACAACCTTGGGTAGGTTCTCCGGATGATCCAATGTCATAGCGTGCTATATCAGATGCAATAATTAGTATTTTACGTTGTGGCATTTGTGCTACGAGTGCACAAGCCATATGTAATGCACAAGTAGCACTATAGCATGCTTGTTTTAGTTCAATGATACGACAAGAAGGATTGAGTCCCAAAAGTTTATGAAGCCATATTCCTGCTGATTTTGATTGATCAATACCACTTTCGGTAGCAAAAAATAGTGCGCCTATGGAGTTTTTATCCTGCTTTTCAAGGATGGGGAGGGCTGCGGCTGCAGCCATTGTCACGATATCTTCATCAGGCACTCGCAAGCTCATCTTTTCTTGTCCAATGCCAACATAGAATTTTCTGCAATCGATGGAATATTCCGATGCTATAACTGATAAATCAAGATAATGATCAGTCGTGTAAAAGCAAATATCTTCAATACCAAGTGTCATGAATAAAACAATCTGATTATACGTGCCATAAAAGAGTTGTATTTAAATAAAGTTCTTTGACGTTTCTTGTGCCAAGCAAAAACATGGATGTTACAAATTCCTTTCGAAGAGATTCTATAACAGCGATGACAGCATCTGCCGAATCCATGGCTGGTTTCAGAAAAGGTGCAGCAAGCCCTCCGAGAGAAGCTCCTAAAACGACAGACTTTAGTATATCTAATCCATTTCGAATACCCCCACTGGCAATAAATATTGCATGTTTACAGTAAGGACGTGCTATTTCTAAAGCAAGAGGAG
>NZ_JACETX010000005.1:0-39530 GCF_014048425.1 Candidatus Liberibacter sp.
TTTTACAATCGTTCCCTTTTTGCTCGTAATGCAGGATGTCTTTTCCGATCGACAGATAATGGTTTCGGTGATTATGCTATGTGCTATTGCACAAATAATCGTTCATTTGGTGTTTTTCTTGAATGTGGGGTTGAAGACCGAATGCGGTTGGAGTTTTATGTCCATGATTTTTGCGATGATCATTATCGCTATTTGTTTTATTGGGTCAATTTGGGTCATGCATCACCTTAACAATAATATGATGCCAATGAGCCCAGATATGCGTAGCGTTCACTGATAAAAGGAGAGGGAAAGAATGTCCTAGCGTGTTATTCTTATAAGCACACGTAAGGCTTTTATTGTTTAGCTATTTATCCCTCACGTTTTTATTAGGGGGGATAAAAATCTTCTTTTTAATGGAAAAAGTCATAATTTTAGATGTCGGTATATACGATCTTATCTTGCTCCTTTGGTATGTATTGTTGCTTGTTATATGCTTTCCCCATCCATGTTAATGTGCCAATGAGTTTATGTGCGGTTTTCTCCCGCTATTGCGAGGAGAATTAAGGAATGTAAAAACATAGAAAAACACATCAAACGGTGTATATTCTTAGCCTTAAGTTAACATAATACAGGATATCTTTCATAAAATAGATTTGAGATAAGTTGTTCTGTAGCTTAATCCATGTTTCTTCTTTCTTGCTGAAAAGATGAAAATAATATCTTTTTTGGAATTATGGCATTATGTTTTATGGGAATATTATTGATGTGCGTTGGGAAATATGATCTTGTTATCATAAACTGGTCTTTAGGTGTTTATTTTTTTGAATATACAGTGTACAGTTTTGGAGCTGCTTTTAGGATGTTTTCCTGATTTATATGTGAATTGGGGATGGTTTTTATTGCGATGCTGAGTTTATTATAGTCTTTACGGCTGTGAGTTTTTTAACGTCATTTTTATATAGGATACACTGTCTGACATGCCTAAAGAAGAAGTTCTTGAATTTTCCGGTATCGTTTCCGAGTTGTTGCCCAACGCTACGTTTCGTGTAAAACTAATTGAAATCAATGACCGGTCTTCTACAAATCCTGGTGTTTCTGATTCTAATCCTAGTTCCACTGATTCCGCTACTAAGCGTGGTGCAGATATTGTCTCTTGTATTGATGGTGCCGATGTTATCGCTTACACTGCAGGTCGTGTGCGCAAGAATAGGATTCGTATATCAGCAGGAGACAAGGTTCTCGTAGAAATTACTCCATATGATATGACGAGGGCACGCATTACCTATCGTTATAGATGATGATTAAAGTATGCAAAGCTCTGTTGTATATTTTTGTTTCAGATTGTATTTGTAAATAATATCTTGTTTTGGGAAATAAGATTTTGTACAGTTCCCCTTAATTGGGATATGTGGTTGTTGTGGAGAAGCGTAGTTGTTGTCGCTTGAAAATAGGGATTTTATAATCTTGCGTGTAAGTAGGATTTTGAACAGATGTCCATGACTACAAAAAAATCGGATTTTAGTGGTCAGGTGTATCCTTGTCCTGAGTGCGGGGAACATTCCAGGAATGAGTTTTACCCCTTCTGTTCGACACGATGTCGATCGATTGATCTTTCATGCTGGCTTTCTGGTGTATATAGAATCGAGGGAAAAGAAGGGGAAGTCCCTGATAAAGAAGAGGTAGAAGAGAAAACGTCTAGAGATGCAATCATTTGACCATTTTATTATGAAGATCTTTTATGATATCAGTTTAGGTTAATCCCTTTTGGACAGGAATGAAGAAGGCGTCAGGTTGATTAGAGGATAATACGACTAGGTATTTTAGATGCCCAGATAGCTCAGTTGGTAGAGCAACGGACTGAAAATCCGTGTGTCGCCGGTTCAATTCCGGCTCTGGGCACCATATCCTTATGTCAGTGTTTGTTTTTGATGTTGGGGATGTGGGACTCGTAGAATTATTTTTCGTTCAAGACAGTGCTTCGACTGGTTGTATCCGTAATCATGCTCCCTATTTTCTCAATCATTATATATTGAGAGTCCTCTATTTTAATTGCTTGAGAAGAAAAGCGTTTTAGAGAGGTGACATTTGGATAAGTGGATTATAGTAAGTGTTGTTATTATGGTGAAAAGTAGGAATTTTTTTGATATATTTGCAAAGATTAGTCGCGATTTTTTTGTTTTATATATATGTCAGGGATTACCGGTTTCTATTCTTGGAGAGATGTTGTTGTGTATTTTCAGAGGAAAAATCATTGGCTTTGCAGAAATTGTGTTGAAAAAAGTCGCAATAGGTAGTTAAAGATGTATTTTTATATTGTATTTGCGATGCGGTAGTGTTTTGTTTGGACAGTTGTAATTGTTTATATAAACATCGTATGTTTTCCCTTTGCAATCCCTTTGGAAAGCCACTTTGAAAAAAAAATTCCCAATTGTAGTAATGCTTTTTTTTTTTTTGATGGTATCGCAAGCTTTTGCTATCGATCCCGTTAAACTATCTCACAGTGATAGTGCACTAGATTTAACTCGTGCTACAGAGATTTATTCTAATCAGGGTGAATATTTCCAGGTTTCTACTGCAACAGATATAGATGGGATCAGTCGGCGTATTGAGGTGCGTGCAACAAGCCCTGACCATCATGGTAATTGGGCGACTTTTGCATTAGCAAATACGTCTGATAGTCAGCTCGAACGTGTGATTGTTGTGCCATATTTTCGTCTTGTAGGATCGAAATTCTTTTGGCCAGACCTTGGATCTCGTCGGATCATCTCTATCACGCCATCGGAAGGGTTTTCATTAGATCGTTTGCCAGATTCTGATTCAGATGTATTCCGGATAACGATTAATCCTGGGGCTGTGGTTACTTTTGTTATGGAATTAACTGTGCCTAGTTTGCCTCAGATATATCTTTGGGATCCCAATGTTTACAAAGATACGGCAAATTCTTTCACGTTATATCGGGGAATTGTACTTGGAATAGCAGGACTTTTAGCAGTATTCTTGACCATTATTTTTGTAGTAAAGAGCACTTCTATGCTTATGGCTACCGCTATAATGGCTTGGGTCGTTCTTGGATATATTTGTATTGATTTCGGGTTCTTGTCTAAGTTGGTAAATTTTTCATCAGGAGAGCAACAAATTTGGCGGGCTTGTGCTGAAATTTCTTTGTCGTCTTCTTTGATCATTTTTCTTTTTACATATCTTAATTTGAGTCGTTGGCATACCAAGCTTGGGTATATTACGTTCGGTTGGATTTCATTCCTTGCAGTGTTATTTTGTATGTCTTTCTATGCTCCTTCAATAGCAGCAGGTATTGCTCGCATCTCTTTTGCGGGAGTTGTTTTATCAGGAATAGTTTTTATTGTTTGTCTTGGATTCAATCGGTATGACCGTGCTATTTTATTGGTTCCGGCTTGGGCTCTGATTGTGATATGGATGATTGGGGCGTGGATGGCTGTCACTAGACGGCTGGATAATGATATCGTGCAGCCGGCACTTGGTGGTGGTTTGGTACTGATCGTTCTTTTGATAGGTTTTACTGTCATGCAACATGCTTTGGCTGGAGGTGGTATTACTCAGGGACTTTTTTCTGATATGGAACGCCAATCATTGGCTGTTTTCGGTTCAGGAGATATTGTATGGGATTGGGATGTTGTTCGTGATAAAGTAATGACCATTCCGGATATTTCTACGATATTTGGTTTGGTTGCAGGTGCTCTGCATGGACCTATACGTAATTGGCTTCCATACATGCATCCGGATGATCGAGATCGTTTCCGTACTATGCTTGATATTTTTTTGGAACATCGACGAGGAAGATTGAAGTATGAATTTAGGATTCGAGCAGAGGACGGACATTTTCACTGGATTGTTATTCGAGTGCGTCCTGTCTTGGATACTAATGGCGAAATTTTGCGCTGTATCGGGATTGCTAGTGATATAACAGAGCAAAAGAATTCAGTGGAGAGAATTCTTCACGATGCTCTCAAAGACAATCTTACTGGATTGCCAAATCGACAAGTCTTTCTTGATCGTCTAACGACAATTCTCAACTTATCAACAGGTGATGATAATTTGCGTCCGACTGTTGTAGTTATAGACATTGATAAATACAAGCAGATTAATGACATGTTAGGTGTAGCGATTGGAGATAGCATTCTTGTTGCTTTGACGAGGAGGATTTGCCGCTTGCTTAAACCCCAGGACATGCTTTCACGTTTGTCTGGAGATAAATTTGGACTGATTTTTACGTCAGAGAAGGATCCTGTAAAAATTGCCGATTTTGCGAGTACAATCAGCAAGGCTATGATGATGCCTATTCATTTTCCTAATCGTGAAGTTATCCTTACTGCGTCTATCGGTCTTGTTAGCTGGACGAATTCCCGAATTACGGCAGTCGAAATGCTTAATGATGCTGAGTTAGCAATGTGTCGTGCTAAGCATGCAGGAGGGAATCGCATAGAACCTTTTCGACCATCTTTCCGATCCTTTGGGACAGATAGATTGCAAATGAAAGTAGATTTATATCATGCAATAGAAAATTCTGAATTGTATCTCGTCTACCAGCCTATTACACGATTGAAAGATGAGGAGATTGTCGGTTTCGAGGCGCTTATGAGATGGGATCATCCGAAGTTTGGCAATATTCCTCCTTCAGAATTTATTCCTATCGCCGAAGAAGCAGATATGATCAGTGCTGTTAGTTTATTTGTATTAGAGCATGTTGCTGCAGATATTATGAATTGGCGTGATCAGACAGGGGATCTGCCAATTTTTGTGTCCATCAATATTCCTAGTGCACGGCTTCTTGGTAATGAACTGTGTGAAGATATACGAGCCCTCATTTCCAAGACCCTTTGTTCTCCAAGAAGTATTAGGTTGGAATTTGTTGAATCAATTGTGATGGAAAATCCTGAAAAAATCCGATTGCTATTCGGTGAGCTTCAAAAAATAGGAATTGGTTTAACGCTTGATGATTTTGGAACGAAATGTTCATTGTTATCGTATCTTGGACAATTTCCTTTTGATACAGTTAAAATTGATAGAGCTGCAATTACTGGTTCCACGGAAAAGCGTATCGCTGCATTACGCTCGATTATTTCGGTGGCGCGATCTTTGGAAATGGCGATAATTACCAAAGGCATTTCTGGAGAGCTGGATACAAGAGAACTAGCCAGAATGGGCTGTGATTACGGACAAAGCTCTATTTTTAATCCTCCTATGAGATCTAGTTCTGTACTAAGGTTATTGAAAGAAAGATTCCCTCTTGTAAAAAGTGCTTGAATTTTTAAGAAGATCATCTTATGTCTCAATATGAGGAAAGAGACTTTTCGATTATAAATAATATTGTTGAAATTTTCTCTTCAAGATTGAATTATGAGATTCAAATTTTCGCATACATTGATAGAAAAATGACTTTTTTACGCTATATTATATTGTTTTTACGGAGAAAAGAGACTATTAATCCCTGCTGAATTCGCAATATAATTAGGGAAAAAGGTGAGCGAGATTTGAGTTTTATGGGATTCATCTTCCTAAGATGGATTTTGTAATAGTTCGCTTATGATATCCTAAAATATAAATAATTATTTCGAATATGAGATAAGGTCTTCGGAAATTTGAATCACGAAGGTAGATTTTTGGTCTAGATCACAAGATATTTCTCTTTATAGAAAACTCTGAGAAATAATGAAATCAATAAAGCCTGATATAGTAGTGATCTTTACTATATCAACCTATGGAAAAGAGTATTTTGGCTCAAGATCGTAATATATTGAAAGAAATCAATCCTCGGCAAAAGAAGAAAAACAACAATAAATTCGATCAGCAATAACTTGGATTTTAAAGAAATTCGGGGGAGCGATGAATATAAACTCACTCAAGTAAAAAAATACATTGATGATAGATAGAAGCTAATTTCAGAAAAAATCAAGCACCAAGGCAATGAAGAAAAAAGTAGGGAGGTAGAGAAATCAAATACTCACTTTTCTTTCTTTGAGGTTAGATGCCTGTTTAAATCAATCCCCGTGCAAAGAAAACCTCAAAAATCGATAAGATGAAAATGAAACAGGAAGTTAAAAGTATATTGATTTGCTTTGCTTAGGATTTTTTATCAAGAGGTTCAAGTCCTTGTATTTTCCCATCCCTATCTAGCTTTATTTTCTCGATTCTATGTTCTGCAGAGGTTAACAATGCCTCACAGTGCTGTTTCAGAGCTTCGCCACGTTCGTAAATAGAAATAGATTGGTCGAGTGCTACGTCACCTCGTTCGAGTTTTATGACAATATCTTCGAGTTCAGAAATTGCTTTTTCAAAAGATAGATTAGAAAGATCTCCTTGATTGGTTGAATTGTCCATGATTAAGTTTCCCATATATTTGCTTGTTACTCGAGAATGTATTGATCAAAAGAATTTGCTCTATCTGTATAAACATATAAATATCTTTTTGAAAACAGAGAAAAAGGTATTGTGATCAATGTTTTGAATGGAAATTCAAGGATTTTAAAAGGAGAGAATGATAATACACGTGGCTAAAAAGCATCGGGTAGATGTTTTGGAAGTCGCCAAGGAGTCACTGCAATTATGTCATAACGGTACGAAAGGTATTGACCATTTATTTGTTTTGCAATCCATGCTTCTCCGGCTGTTCGAATACGTTTGCGACTGGTATACGAAATAGAATCAATGGCAGCATGAACGGTTTTCCTAGCTTTGACCTCAACAAAAATAACCAGGTTTTTGCGTGAGGCAATGATGTCAATTTCTCCAAAGGGATTACGATAGCGCAATGCTATAATTTTCCAGCCTTTTATTAATAAGAATAAAGCAGAAAAATTTTCAGCGAAACGTCCGTATTGCAGAGCTTTGCGACGATTATGTAACATCTTCAATCTTTTTTCCCAAGACGTGAGTATATAGTTTCTTGCGTGGAATACCAGTAATGCGTGCTGCTTCGCGAGCGGCTTGAGCTTTTGACATTTTCTGACAAAGTGTAGTTAATAAATCATTTAATTCCTGTTCATCCATTATTTCAGGATTTTTTTCAGGAGGTCCTATTACTAAGACAATTTCTCCTTTTATTGTAGTCCTTTTACTAAAAATAACGATAAGGTTTTCAACAGTATCACGTTGAAATTCTTCATATACCTTTGTTATTTCACGACATACCGTTGCCGGACGATTTTTCCCTAAAATATCCGCAATATCGATTAAAGTTTCAAGTATGCGATGAGGAGATTCAAAGAAAATGAGAGTAGCAGATATGGTGATCAAGGATAGTAGTTTATCACGTCTTGCTTTGCTTTTAGAGGACAAGAATCCTATAAAAAGAAAAGAATTGCTTGGTAATCCGGATCCTACTAGAGCTGCCAGAGGCGCTGATGATCCGGGAATCGGAATGACTCGATGTCCTCCCTGTATAGCAAGATTTACCACATGATATCCGGGATCTGATATCATAGGTGTGCCTGCATCAGAAACTAGTGCTATCGAAAGGTTCTTTTGCAAAGATTCTAAGAGATATTCTCCCATTTTTTTGGAATTGTGTTCGTGATATGGACACAATTTGGTGTGTATTCCATAATGCTTGAGAAAGATGCCAGTTAAGCGGGTATCCTCACAAGCTACAACATCTACTGTAGATAACACATTAAGCGCACGGATGGTTATATCTTCTAGATTCCCGATGGGGGTTGATACTATATAGAGTCCTGAATCTAAAGGTTTTTTTGTAAATATCCTATCTAAAAAGAAAGGGGATAATTTTTGTATTTCATCTTGGATGAGTGGCATAATGGTTTCGGATCATCTTTATAGTTGGAAAAGATATTACAACAGGAAAATACACATAATATAACCCTGACTTGATTACATTACAGTAAGCTACATCACAATATTGGATGGTATGTATAAAAGTTGTTCAGTGTATATTAAATGCTATGCATCCGTTTTTAAACGCTCTGAACAATACTATAATTTGTCAAATTTTATCAAGGGAACGGTATTGAGGCACGGAAATAATTGAAGTGCAAAGAGTTTTAAAAAGAATATTCCCGCCGCATAATCAGCTATACATATAGATATATTATTTTAAAAATCAATATCAAAGTCATTAAGATTCCACGAACGTAGCAATTCTGATATAGAGATATTTTATGTTTGTCCATGACATTATGCAATATTTGATTCGACAAGTTCCTTGCGTATCATAGAGCGTAATGTATCAATCGAATATAATACTCCATCTTTTTCAAAATGCCAAAAATTCCAGCCGTTACAAACATCTGAACCACTGACTTTGGCGCCGATACGATGGATAGAGCCTGATTCAGTGCCGGAAATCAAGGTGCCATCGACTCGTACAAGGGCGCTTACACTACGTTTGGCATTTGTTAGAATCTGTCCTGGTTTTATGTGTCCGCGTTCTACAAGTAAATTAAAAGCAATACGGGGTTGAGATTTCTTTCTTGTCATAACTGTTAATTCAACGCTTCCCCAGGGTTTAACAGCTGCGATACGTTCGGTTGCAACGTTAATGTAATCTTGCTCCATTTCTATGCCAATGAAGTGTCTTCCAAGTTTTTTGGCAACGGCACCAGTTGTGCCAGATCCAAAAAATGGGTCTAGGATGATATCTCCAGGTTTTGTCGAAGCCATCAAAATGCGCGATAAAAGAGCTTCAGGCTTTTGGGTGGCATGCAATTTCTGACCATCTTTATCGCGCAGACGCTCCGCGCCGGTACAAATGGGGAATAGCCAGTCAGAGCGCATTTGAACGTCTTCATTAGCGGCTTTCAAGGATTCGTAGTTGAATGTGTAGTTTTTGGATTTTGGCGAAGGAGAAGCCCAAATGAGAGTTTCGTGGGCGTTTTGGAAGCGACAACCTCTAAAATTTGGCATAGGGTTTGATTTTCTCCATATAACGTCATTTAGTATCCAAAAATTGAGATTTTGAAGCATCGTACCAATACGGAAAATATTGTGGTACGATCCTATTACCCATAATGTTCCATTGGACTTGAGAACTCGGCGACAAGCCAAAAGCCATGAACGAGTGAATGCATCGTAAGCCTCAAAAGAAGAAAACTTATCCCAATCATCGGTTACAGCATTTACAAGAGAATTATCCGGTCGATGGAGTTTTCCGCCTAGCTGAAGATTATAAGGAGGATCTGCAAAAATGAGATCAACGGATTTTTCTGGTAACTTTGCTAGGGTTGATATACTTTCCCCTTTGATTATTTTGTCTTTCCAAGAAAAGATGGGGTTTTGATAACCTTTATTAACAATACAGTTGTCTTTTTTCATGAAGAATTACTTTATACCTGAGTTAAATACATATTCTGTTGTTATATGGTTACTGAATATGGTTTATAAAAGGTTAATTTAATCTATGTTTGGGACATTTCAGCTGTAAGACTACGATAATTTTTTAAGAAATAGTGTCTTTCACAGGAAGTGTTTATTGAATTGGATTTATTGATTAATTGCTATAATCTCTTTCTAGGGATCTTTCGAATGGAGATTTTCCTGTTTTAAAACAAAAAGTGAAGTCAGATTTGATAGATCATCTTTTAATACGAGGAGAAGAAAATTTTGTAGGCAAATGATTTCATGTAGTAGTGAATTTTGTAGTCTACTCTTCCGGAGAATAAGGAAGTGCAATTTTTCGAATCTCCTTTTTTAAAATTTATTGTTTTGCCGAAAAAGTAGCAGTAATCTAGAGAAAGAATCCAATCTTCAGGATGGTTTTATGAAATATGTTTCAACACGCAATACTCGTCTAAGCCTGGATTTTTGCAATGCAATACTTTCTGGATTATCAGAAGATGGAGGATTGTATATGCCAGAAGAGTATCCTCGATTTTCGGAACAGGATATCAGGTCACTACGAGGTTTAAGTTATGAGGACATAGCGTTATTTGTGATTCAGCCTTTTATTGAAGGGGAGATTTCATCCAAGAAACTTAAGGCAATAATCGGTCATGCATATCGTGGTTTTCGGCATACTGCGATAACACCGCTTGTGCAAATGGATAAAAATAATTTTGTGTTAGAATTATTTCATGGGCCGACGTTGTCATTTAAAGATATTGCTATGCAGTTACTTGCAGGATTGATTGAGCATATTTTAGAAGAACGGGATCAATATACGACAATAGTAGGAGCAACCTCTGGGGATACGGGTGCTGCAGCAATTGAAGCATTCGCAGGGAGGAAGAGGACCAATATTTTTATTTTATTCCCCAAAGACAGGATTTCACTTGTTCAACAGAAGCAGATGACGACGTCTAGAGCTAGTAATGCTCATGTCATTGCGATAGACGGTAGTTTTGATGATTGTCAGAGATTGGTCAAAGAATTATTTGCAGATGTGAGTTTTCGTAAGTCGGTTAATTTATCAGGAATTAATTCCATAAATTGGGCCCGTATTATGGCGCAGATCGTTTATTATTTTGTCTCTTCTGTTGCTCTTGGTGCACCGGATCGCAGTGTATCATTCAGTGTTCCAACAGGAAATTTTGGTGACATTTTTGCGGGATATTCTGCGATACTTATGGGATTGCCTCTAGAAAAGTTGATCATCGCAACGAATGATAATGATACACTTGTTCGTATGCTTGAGACAGGAATATATAAACCAGGCAAGGTAAAAGCCACAACATCACCTGCAATGGATATACAAATCTCCTCTAACCTTGAAAGGTTGTTATTTGAGGTTAGTAATAAAGATTCTCTTTTCGTGCGAGAGGTAATGGAAACTTTGAAAAATCAGAAACATTTCCAACTTTCCTCCAAACATCTCAAAACGATACGTCGTTTTTTTTCTGCTAGAAGTGCTTCCGAGAACATTGTAAATGATGTCATTTCTTCTGTTCTAGAGAAATCTAATTACTTGGTTGATCCACATACAGCTATTGGTATCTATGCTGCATCAAGATACGATGATATCTCAGTCCCAACAGTAATCCTTTCTACAGCACATCCCGCAAAGTTCCCGGATGTGGTGGAAAAAGCTTCGGGTGTTACACCAATCCTTCCTAAGTTTTTGGAAGGGATCACGGAAAGATTTGAACGTTTTGAGATGATGGATAATGATATCGAGAAAATCAAATGTTTTATAAATAGCAGGAAATTTGGAGGTAAAAATTGACACTTAGGATCGGCAAAACATCTTCCGGAATAACAGTGATAACTGAGTCTATGTCGCACGTTAAAAGTGCATATGTTGGGATGAATATTCGTTCTGGTGCCCGAGACGAGAGAGAAGAAGAGCATGGGATAGCACATTTTCTTGAGCACATGTTATTCAGAGGTACGTCTCGGCGTACTGCTAAAGAGATAGTAGAGGAGATCGAAAAGGTGGGAGGGGATATCAACGCTTATACATCTGTTGAGAAAACTTCTTATCATATTCGAATTTTAAAAGAGGATATTCCTTTAGCTATTGATATTTTGGGAGATATGTTAAGTAATTCTATTTTTGATCCAAGTGATATAGAGCGCGAGAAAAATATCGTTATTGAAGAAATTGGTATGGCAGAAGATGATCCTTGGGTTTTTCTTTATGATAATTTTTTAGAAACGGTTTGGAGGGATCAAATTGTAGGGAGATCGATTTTAGGTAAACGGGAGACGGTTTCGTCTTTCACGTTCGAAAAAATTTCCTCTTATATGTCACGCAATTATACATCTGATCGTGTATTTGTGGTTGGTGTTGGAGCAGTTGACCATGTTTCTTTTGTTCGCAAGGTAGAAAATTGTTTTAAAGCATTCCCAATTTTAGAAAAAAAAGCAAATCAGAAGCCGGCTTTATATGTTGGCGGAGAATATACTCGGAAACGAGATCTCTCAGAGGCACACATTGCTTTAGGATTTATGGGATGTGCGTATCAATCTCATGATTTTTATCCAACGCAGATACTTGCATCTATTCTTGGAGGCGGGATGTCTTCGCGTCTTTTCCAGGAAATTCGTGAAAAACGCGGATTATGCTATACGATAGCAGCGCATCATAGTAATTTTTCCGATAATGGTGTTTTTTGTATTACTGCTGCAACAGCTAAAGAAAGCCTTGTGGAGATGATGTTTTCAATCATTGAGGTTATACGTTCTACATTAAAGAATATAAAGCAAAGTGAAATAGATAAAGTATGTGCAAAAATCCGTGCACAATTGATAATGAATCAGGAAGACTTGGATTTCCGTGCATCAGAAATTACTAAACAAGTAATGTTTTGCGGAAAGGTGCTTTGCAATAAGGAAATAATTGAGGAAATATCAGCTATTACATGTAAAGACGTTGTTGCTTTAGCAGAACGAATATTTGACAGTCCTCTGACTCTTTCATCTCTGGGACCTATTGATAGTATGCCTTCAGCGGATGAGCTAATGCGATCTTTGAAAACTTTATAATTTTCGGATAATTTTTTCCTAAAAATATGAGATATTTAGGGTTTTTTAGGTTGATAATCACAATTTTCGCAAAGAACTTGCATGGCTATTTTATTCTATTATGAAAGAGTATTAAGCAAATTATTGAGATGAAGCGAGCAGATATTAAGGGTCTAGGATGATGGTATTCGTCAAAACTCGTGGATGTCTTTTCTTTTTGATGGTGTTTTGGAGAGACAAATCATATTTTTAGGTTCTTTTTTCGCATTGCAATCATTTTGACGAAACGCGGCAGGAGGATTTTATTTTTCAAAAGATGGATTCGCACTCAGGTTTTCAATTTCTAAAAAATTGATTTTCCCGTTCAAAGAAGACGATCATAGAAGAGCAGAAGAAACCAATATTGCTATTAAAATCACGGGTGCAAACCAATATTTCGACATGAATATCTTTAGGAAATTTCGATGATTTATTCTCATATTTTGGGAGTTGTTATTACGTGAGAGGAGCTGTTCTTCTCTGGCAGATTCTGATGCTGCACGTCGTGCTGCAGAAATATAATCAGTAACAGTATTATTATCGTTCCATATACTGTCCTGTATAGAAGATACTCGCTCCAATATTTTTTGTATATTGTTAGGAGCATCTTCGTCTATTGCTAGAGGATTTTTTTCTTGATGTGATTCATAAACATTAGAAGAATCAGTATCTTTTTTAAATTTAAAGGATAAAGGAAAACCTTCTTTCTCATTGTTTTTCGAAGATAGATATGAGGCTTCAGTAGATTTTCTTTGTTTTTCATTCGTTTCATGAAAGCCGATTGTCTTTGAGTGATCGACTAATTTTTTGTCTTCAACGCTTGAAGTATTTTCAAACGATATTGGAGATTTTTCAATCCTAGAACTATTGGGTATCTTGATTTGATCAGGGGATGGGTTGTCATGAGAAACTCTAGATATTTCCAATTCTTTGGAAATATTTACAAGCATTTCATGCAGCTTCTCAAAATTTTTAACCATTTGTTCTACATGATTCTTGCCTTGATTTTCAAGGGTTTTCGTATCGCTTTTGAAGAGTCTTCCCTTATCTAGGCGTTCATCGAGTGATTTTAGCATTAATTGTGCTGTTTTTTGGGAAGTTTCTATAATATACTCGTCGGTAGTAGAAACATAATCTTCTAGACGGGAAATTCGTTGATCTGCCTGGTTGGAAGAAGTTTCGCTTTGTGAGTTGCTTGTTATAAGATCTTTTATACAAGAAATCTGGATGTCTAGATTGCGTAAAAGGGAATCCCCTTCTGGGATATTGTGTTTTTTCTCCAGTCTAGAAGTGATGTCTTTAAGGTAGCATTCTAATTTCTTAAAGGATGCTTCAATAGAAAATGGATGGGGTCGCGCAATATCTTCCAGATTTTGCAGGACGGTATCCAGTTTCCTAGAAAGCATTTTATCATCCATACTCTGGCTAATAGAATCAACTTTATTAGACAATTCAACTAAATACTCAGGTATATTTTCAAAAGAGCTGTTTTTTCCCAGTTTTTCTACTAATTCGGGAATTTGATTGATATTTTCAGATAGCTTTAAGATGTGATTATATGAATTATCTAATTTGTTGAGGTGCTTACTTAAGGTTTCAAGTGATTTAGAATTCTTCTCATTAGGTTGGTTCTGAAGGAGGATTTCGTCTTGTATGTTTTGAATTTGTTGATCAATAGTTGTCAGACGTCCTTCAAGTTTTTTAATAAAAGTATTATTACCATCTTCTATGGCGCGCTCGTTAGCTTCAACTGCCTTTTTTATTTCAGAAAGTTTAACATCGATAGTTGAGAATTTTTCTGTTAAGATTTTTTCATTCAAAGGCTGAAGCAAAGAAAGGATATTCTGAGTATCGACCAGAATAGATAATATTTTTTCATTGAGATTGTGTGCCAAATCGGCATTTTTCTCTTTGTCAAAGTTATGTTTTACGCTGTCTATTTTATGTGCCAAGGAACCAATTTCCTTGTGCAGACTTTTAAAATCCAATTTCTTAAGATGCTGCATAGAGACTTGCCAGTTGTTCTCTATCTTGAAAAGGGAGCGTTCCTTTGCAAGGGCATCCATTTTTAAGAGTATCTTTTCAAATTCGGCACGAAGATTTTTTGTTCCTGAAAGAGACGTAATTCGGCATAATTCAGAAACACTTTTCGCCATCCGTGCCATATCATGATGAAAAGTGTCTAAAGAACCATTTTGATCCGCGATATCTTGATAAGATTTCGACTCTGATGTTTTTTGTGCATTTAGAATTTCTCTATTCAAGTTAGAGCTCTCCTCTTGATTTGGAGTTCTCTCGTTTGATGTTTTTATCTTGAATTTTTTGCTCAAAACATCAGTTTTTTCCTCTATAGTATCGGAATCTTTATTTTGAGTATGGCTGGTTTCGTGTTTGGGAGAAGATTTTGAATCTACGGTCTTCTCTTGAGGACGAAAGTATGTTTTTTTTAATTGAGATAATAAAAACTGTAACTTCTTTCTCTTCTCTTGACTTAAAGGTGTTTTTGAGTTTTTTTCTTCGATGAGTTGTTGGATCCAGATTTCAATACGTTGTATATCTATCGTTCTAGAGGTGCTCTTTGACTTTGATTTGCTAGGTATTGCACCATAATCAAAATGAGATTTTTCTTGCAGTAATCTACTCATTGCATTTATCTTACTCTTCACAATATTTTTCTGTCCAATAGTTTCCGGAAACAGATTGATATACTTAACCATCTTCCAAACGTAGTTAACAACGAGTTAACTGTTGAAAGATTTTTAGTATCTGCTTTTATCGTATAAGAAAAGAGCACTTGTTCTTAAGAAAATAGAAAAAACTTTGAGTTGTGGGGACAAACCTCAAACACGGTTTTTTTATTGAAGAGTTGATTCTCTTGCTGTTCAATAAAAACAACGCAATATTTTCTGTAGAGAAAACAATAAATAAAGGGGATTTTTCTCCAATGCCTATTTCTAATCCGCCTGATCCTGTTTAGGCATAGAGATAATGTTATAGCCACAATCTACATAGTGGATTTCACCAGTTACTCCATTAGACATATTGGATAGCAAATAAAGAGCTGAATTACCTAGATCCTCATGAGATACTGTGCGACGAAGAGGGGAGTTTTTCTTGTTCCAGGAGAAAATAGAGCGTCCCGTCGAAATGCTGGCACCAGCTAAAGTGCGAACAGGACCAGAAGATATGGCATTAATACGAATATTCTGAGGACCATAATCGGCTGCCAGATAAATGACGGAAGCTTCAAGAGCAGCTTTAGCAACCCCCATAACATTATAATTGGGGATGACTTTTCTTGAACCTCCATAGGTAAGAGTCAGCATTGAACCGCCATTTGGCATTAAATCCGCTGCACGTTTCGCAACTTCGGTGAAAGAAAAGCATGATATTAACATAGTACGGCTAAAATTATTGCGTTTAGTATTAGCATAAAGACCCTTAAGTTCATTCTTGTCAGAAAAACCTATAGAGTGCACAACGAAATCCAAAGAGCTCCATTGATCTTTAATTTTTTCAAACATTGCATCTATAGATGCTTCATCTTCTACATCACAGGGTAAAATAAGATCAGAGCCTAGTTCCGCAGCTAAAGGTAACAGTCTTTTTTTAAGAGAATCTCCTTGATAAGAAAAAGCGAGCTGTGCCCCAGAAGACGCTAGTACCTTGGATATACCCCATGCAATGGAATGGCAATTCGCAACTCCCATGATGAGTCCACGCTTACCTTTTAAAAGACCATTCATTGTTATTATCCTTTATAGCGTCGAAATATAAGAGTGGCGTTTGTTCCACCAAAGCCAAAAGAATTGGACAAAATTGTATCGATTTTTGCATTATCAATACGCTTTCTAACAATAGGTAATCCTTCAAATGCTGAATCAATTACCTCAATATTTTTACTTTCGCCGATGAAGTTTCCTTGCATCATTAACAGAGAATATATTGATTCTTGTGCGCCGGACGCACCCAACGAATGCCCAGTTAAAGATTTCGTTGATTGGATATACGGAACCTTATCCTTAAAGACTTTCCGAACCGCCTCCATCTCTTTAAGATCACCAACAGGGGTCGAAGTGCCATGAGCATTAATATAGTCAATAGTATTAGGATTTATCGACGCTAGAGCCTGTTGCATACACCGTACGGCTCCTTCTCCAGAGGGTGCAACCATGTCAAAGCCATCACACGTACTTCCATAGCCGATCAACTCAGCATAAATTTTAGCCCCACGAGCTTTAGCTCTTTCCATTTCTTCTAGCACGAGAATTCCGGCTCCGCCAGCGATAACAAAGCCATCACGAGCAATATCATAAGCGCGAGAGGCAGTAGAAGGAGAATGATTAAATTTTGAAGTCATGGCACCCATGGCATCAAAAAGATTAGCCATTGTCCAATCAAGGTCTTCTTGTCCTCCTGCAAACATCAGATCTTGCTTCCCCGAAAGAATCAGCTCCGCAGCATTTCCAATGCAGTGTGCAGAAGTAGAGCAGGCAGAAGATATTGAATAACTTGTGCCACGTATCCGAAACCAAGTTGATAAAGTTGCCGCAGCTGTAGATGACATCGCTTTGGGAACTGCAAAAGGACCTATGCGTCGAGTATTATTATATTTTTCAGTACAGTGCGCGGCTTCTACGATGCAACGAGTAGATGGCCCGCCTGAGCCGACGATCAGACCCGTCTTGTCATGAGACACCTCGTCGGGTTTCAAACCAGAATCAGTGATTGCTTGTTGCATAGCAATTTGACCCCAAGATCCGCCTTGAGACAGAAAACGCATAGCTTTACGATCAACCATCTCGTTTATATTAAGCTCTGGTTTTCCCCATACTTGGCAACGAAAACCAAGTTTTGCAAAATCCTCTGAAAACGTAATGCCAGATTTTGCTTCAAGAAGTGCAGCCATAACCTCAGAAGAATCATTGCCAATAGAAGATACAACTCCCATTCCTGTGATAGCTATCCGTCTCATAATGCAAGGCCTTTTTTTTAATTGTCCACGACTTCATTGCCTTCTTCTTCCTTATAAAGGCAAACGCGCAGATCCTCTGCTCTATAGATTTCTTTCCCGTCGACCTTCAGCCATCCATCTGACGATCCAAGAACAACACCGGTTTTCCTGATTTTCTTAAAATCCACTCCATACTCAATTAGCTTGGATTCGGGGGTTACCATTCCCTTAAACTTTACCTTAGAGACAGAAATGGCTCTTCCTTTTCCTGGTTCGCCCAACCATCCAAGGAAAAATCCGGTGAGTTGCCAAAGGGCATCCAGACCAAGGCATCCGGGCATTACGGGATCATTTTGAAAGTGACAATCGAAAAACCATAAATCTGGGGTTATATCTAGTTCAGCGCGTGCAAATCCTTGCCCATAAGGGCCACCAGTTTCAAAAATTTCAGTAATGCGAGTAAACATCAGCATAGGAGGAAGGGGGAGTTGGGCACCACCTGCACCGAACATTTCTCCACGCCCACAGCTAAGGATATCTTCATAAGTATAGCTAGATTTTCTATTGTTCATAATTAAAACATCATCCCAATTCGTCCCTGCTTTTCAAGGCTAGTGCGCCATATTTTAATAAGCAAAGCACAATTGTACACAGTTTATGAGTTTATTTTAGACGAAGCCGAGGCTTCTACGTCCTGCTGAGATTCTTCAAAGAACTGTAGATCTCCTTCTCCTTATGTTTGGCATTAAAACTCCGAATACCCAAGCTTGAACATAAACCAAGTCAAAAAGATCTTAATGCCGATTAACACATAACAACGTGTTGACGGATATATGATTTGCACTTGAATTGCAACGAGACAAGTTTTTTACGAGATATACTTGTCTGTTTTTAGAGAAAGATTCCAGTGCAAATTTCAGTATCATAACACACATTACAAAACAAGGACATACACTTTTACAAACATGTAAATGGAAGCCATTTTAGAAAAAAATGAATTCTAGAAGGTAGATTAAACGACGATAATTCGTTTCAAGGAAACCCCCCTTAGATTCCGACAAGCATAAGAGAAAAGGGAAAATACAAGATTTGGCTTGATTTTATTATATTGGATATCAAGTCCAGTCGTAAAATCAACATATAAAATTCCCGAGGGCTATAGATGGATGGTGGAGCTAAGCGGGATCGAACCGCTGACCCCTTGCATGCCATGCAAGTGCTCTCCCAGCTGAGCTATAGCCCCATTCAACGCGAATATTATGTCTCTTTTTTAGCTCACCAAGAAGAAAGCTAAGGGGAATTTTACAAGAAGAAGACATCTTTCCTTTTGTATGGCGTATTTCTTTCCATATATTACACTTCCATGCACAAGGTGAAAATTCTAAAGTTTCTGCTCAGAAATTTCCATCTTTCCTCAGATTAAACCAAAACGAGCAGATTTATATCATTATTGATCATCATCTGAAATAGTGACGATATCATTCATATCAGAGCTGGTCTCTTCATCGTCACTTGATTCAAGAAAATCATCGTCATCACCTAAATCAACATCTTGATCATCATATGTCGCATCAAGGTCTTCATCATCTCCGTCTGGCACGACGATGTCCTCGCTTTCAAGAGTTTCAGGTTCGGGGTGAGGTTTCTTTACTGCTTTTTCTTCCAGATTTCGATCTTCGGATACCTCTTCAGAAGATGGGGTCTTTTCGAAATACGACAAAGGCCAAGAAGCGTCTGTATACGGGGACACGACAGGATCCCTATTAAGGTCATAAAACTTTTTGCCCGTCTCTGGGCAGGTTCTCTTTGTTCCAAGTTCTGGCTTTGCCAAAATAAAAATCCTCGTACGAGTCAAAACTATTTATACAACACGTTTAGCTGCTGGATTAGCGTTCATTATCTAAAGTGCGGAGAGACGTTATTCTAAAGATTACAAGAAATCAAGTCGAAGATGTGGTTTAATATTTTAAAAATTTAAATTTTCTTAAGGCATTGTAATTTTAAGGGGGATCTGTATTTTTTGTCGTGCGGGTTAATATCGGTATCGTTTAAAGGAGAACGAGCGTTTATCATGCCATCTTCCTATGTAAAATGTCCTGTGCGGGCACTTCGTTCTTCGGATATTCAAGGCGCCATTTGCGTTCCGGGAGATAAGTCTATTTCGCATCGTGCTGTCATATTAGGAGGGATCGCATCTGGAGAGACGAGAATTCGTGGTCTTCTTGAAAGTGACGATATCGTGAACACGATACATTCCATGAATTCTTTGGGAGCAAAGATTGAAAAGAAAGGTCGGGAATGGATTGTTAAAGGTGTTGGTAACGGTTGTTTTCTTGCTCCTAAAGCTCCTTTATATTTCGGAAATTCCGGTACGGGATGTAGGCTGGTTATGGGAATTGTTGGCGTATATGATTTCCAGACTCTTTTTAAAGGGGACAGCTCTCTTTCGAGAAGACCGATGGAGCGTATCTTAAATCCTTTGAGCAAGATGGGGGTGCAGGTAAAAAGTTTTGGCAAAGAGGGATGTCTTCCAATAACTTTGCGTGGTCCGGGCACGTCTAATCCAATTTCTTACAAAATTCCTATGTCCTCGTCACAAGTGAAGTCGGCAATCTTATTGGCAGGTCTTAATACGCCTGGTATAACTACGGTTATTGAGCCCCTTAAGACACGAGATCATACGGAAAGGATGCTTGAAAGGTTTGGGGTTAATCTTTCTATTAAACCCGATACGATTGCTGGTTATTCTGTCCGCTTGCAAGGAAGGGGAAAACTTTCAGGATGTAATTTGAACATATCAGGGGATCCATCTTCTGCCGCGTTTCCTATAGCTGCCGCCTTGTTGGTTCCGGGATCTGATGTGACAATTTTGAATGTTTTGGTGAATCCGTCGCGTATCGGATTGATTGATACGTTACAAGAGATGGGGGCAGATATTGTTTTTTTAAATCCTCGCATTGAAGGAGGGGAGGATGTTGCAGATATTCGAGTGCGTTTTTCAGAGCTCAAAGGAATAGTTGTTCCTGAGGAACGCATGCCGTATATGGTTGATGAATATCCTATTTTATCTGTCATAGCTTCCTTTGCTGAAGGAAAGACGGTGATGAAAGGTTTGCAGGAGTTGAGGTTTAAAGAGTCGGATCGATTGTCAGCAATTGCTGAGGGACTTAGAGTTAATAACGTTGAACATGAAGAGGGTTGTTCCCATTTAATGGTGGTAGGGGTGCCTGGCGGAAAAGGATTGGGATCAAGCCTGGGCAATATGGTGCGATCAAGATTTGACCACCGTATAGCAATGAGTTTCCTTATTATGGGTCTTGCATCAGAATATCCGGTGGCGGTAGATGATGGTAATATGATATCTACAAGTTTTCCGAATTTTATAGAGCTTATGCAAGGTTTAGGAGCTAAGATAGAGTTAGGACGGAAGAAAGACGTTTCATGAGTACAGTCATCGCAGTTGATGGGACTTCTGCAGCTGGAAAAGGGGTTCTTTCTCGTTTTATTGCTTGTGAATATGGTTTCCATCACCTAGATACAGGTTTGATTTATCGGGCTGTTGCTAAAAATATTTTGGAGGCAGGAATATCGCTTGAAGATGAATTTGCGGCGGAGAAAATTGCAAGAGATGTTGATTTATTGGCATTAGATAAAATGAATCTTTCATCGCAAGAAATTTCTGAAGCTGCTTCGGAAATTGCAGCTATTGCATCTGTTCGTCGTGCGTTGATGAAGATTCAAAGATCGTTTTCTCAACAAGAGCCAGGTGCGGTTCTTGATGGTCGCGATATAGGTACGGTTATCTGTCCTGATGCTATCGTAAAATTTTACGTAACATCTTCTTTGAATGTTAGGGCGCAACGTCGATATAGTGAGATGATTTCCAACGGAGAGAAAGTTGACTATGCGGCAATTCTTGATAGTATCAGGAAGCGGGATGGTCGAGATAAAAATAGGTTTTTTTGTCCGCTTGTGCAAAGCAAGGATGCCATATTGCTTGATACGTCGGCTATGAGTATAGATATCATGTGTAAAGTTGCAAAAGGACTTATTGACACAAAGCTTTGCAGGGGTTAAGTGTGTTGCCCTGATTGGCGATTTTCTCTTCTGGTCTAGGTTCTTGCTTGCAGTATGTGTCTGGAAGGTCTAGAAGTTTGGTTTCCAGGTCGCAAAAGAGAAAAGAGAATTGGTTTTCTCGTGTTTTTTGAGGTTGTTTCTATCAGGAGTTTTGATGTCTTTTACAAGTCCATCCCGTGAGGATTTTGCTACCCTTCTTGAGGAGAGCTTTACTAAGAAGGATCTTGCTGAGAGTTGTGTCACTGAAGGTATTGTTATAGCTTTGGAGAAGGACTTTGCGGTTATTGACGTTGGGCTTAAAATTGAGGGGCGTGTGCCGATCAAGGAGTTCTGCGACAAGGGTCAAGAAGCATCATCCGTTAAAGTTGGCGACAAGGTTGAGGTCTATGTTGAGCGTATAGAGAACGCCTTTGGAGAAGCTGTCTTCTCTCGCGATAAGGCTCTTCGTGAAGGAAATTGGATAAAACTTGCAGAGAAGTTTGCGGCAGGAGAGAGGGTTGAAGGCATAATATTCAACCAAGTGAAGGGTGGTTTGACTGTTGATCTTAATGGAGCGATTGCATTTCTACCTCGATCACAGATAGATATCCGTCCGATAAGGGATGTTGTCCCTCTTATGCATAGTCCTCAGTTATTCGAGATTTTAAAGATGGATAAGCGACGCGGAAATATAGTCGTGTCGCGCCGTGCGATTCTTGAGGAATCGCGTGCCGAACAGAGATTTGAAATAGTACAGAAGCTTGAAGAAGGTCAAATCATTGAGGGCATAGTAAAGAACATCACAGATTACGGTGCATTTGTGGATTTGTCCGGCATTGATGGTCTATTGCATGTTACTGATATAGCTTGGCATCGTGTTTCTCATCCTTCTAAGGTTTTATCTGTGGGACAACAGGTTAAGGTTCAGATCATTCGAATCAACCAAGAGACGCATCGGATATCTCTTGGGATGAAGCAGTTGGAAAGCAATCCTTGGGACAATATAAAAGGCAAGTATGTTGAAGGAAGTAAGGTTACTGGTGTTGTTACAAATATCACGGATTATGGTGCGTTTGTAGAGTTGGAAGCGGGAATTGAGGGCTTAGCACATATTTCTGAGATGTCTTGGACAAAGAAGAATATCCATCCTGGAAATATTCTTTCAACAAGCCAGGAAGTTGAAGTTGTCATTTTAGAGGTTGATTCTGTTAAGCGCCGTATTTCTCTTGGTTTAAAACAGGCTCTCGGTAATCCTTGGGAAGCTTTTGCTAAAAGTCATCCGGTTGGGACAAAAGTTGAAGGTGAAATTAGGAACAAAACAGAGTTTGGTCTTTTCATAGGTCTAGATGATAATTTAGACGGAATGGTACATCTTTCTGATCTTGATTGGATTCGTCCAGGAGAGAGAGTTATTGAAGAGTATCATAAGGGTGATGTTGTTAAGGCTGTTATTCTTGATGTTGATGTTGAGAAAGAGCGCATATCCTTAGGGGTAAAACAGCTTAGTGAATCTCCTTTGGATTCTGTTGATTCTGATGGCGTGTCTAGTGGATTGCGTAAGAATAACGTTGTTTCGTGTGAGGTTATTTCTGCAAACGAGGGTGGCATAGAAGTCAAATTAGTTGATTATGATGGTGTAACTTCTTTCATACGTCGTTCTGATTTATCACGTGATCGTGTGGATCAAGATCCTGGACGTTTTTATAAAGGTCAGATAGTTGATGCTCGTGTCGTGAGTGTCTCTAAAAAAGATTGTAAGGTTACTTTATCTATCAAAGCCTTGGAGATAGCTGAGGAAAAAGGTGCTGTGGCTCAATTTGGATCATCGGTTTCAGGTGCGTCGCTCGGAGATATACTTGGCGTTGCTCTAAAGAACCGTGAGGGTGATTCTGAATAGATTCTTTTGATGCGTCTGTTTTTTGGGCTACCAGCAAATTTTCTTGGGATTATTATACAGTGAGAAGTGAAATTCCTCATTTTGTCTTTGTTATACAAAGGACAGGTGACCGAGTGGTTGAAGGTGCACGCCTGGAACGCGTGTATACGTGAAAGCGTATCGAGGGTTCGAATCCCTCTCTGTCCGCCATTGTTACCTAAAATCAATCACTTATGTAAAAGTAAGACTAAATCGGACTAAGCGGGTTCAAGGACTTATAAAACGCTTAGTCTTGCCTTTTAGGTTAATGGGCGTTTTAAATAGGTAGAGAATTTACAGTTCGCGTTAATCAGATTGTTATTCTGGTTCCAGAGATGGAAATATCCAAGAAGTTTTCGTACTATTGTCGGCGTACAATGGCTTTCTATATCATTAGGAAGAAGGGTGTTTGATAATCGTTCATACCCAATCAATGGGAGACGGGGCTATATTTTATCTTGTTTTTAAAATATATTGATGAATCTTAAAGGGTTTATACCATGCAACCAAGAGATAAGTTGTAGGATAATCCTCCAATCACTCAATCCGCCGGAATGGCTTTATATATTTCAGAAATGGAAATGTTTGCTATCATTCCGATCTTTTCTTTCAATAAGTTTATAGTAGCGCCTAGATAATTAATATTGCTATCGAATTTATAGTATAACGGTGTCTCGCAAATTTCTACGTTCTTGAGTTTTTGATTTAATATTATAGCGTTGATTCTATGATTTCAGATTAGAGAAATTTTCCTGTTTTCTGTGTTTTAAACAGGTTTAAATAGCGTCGGATTTCATCGAGATTCCCGGTGTTTTTCGTTGGATCATCTGATAGTTTAACAGCGGGTTTTTTGTTTGCTTCAAGGGCTTTGCATACAATATGTAGCTGTTCTAGGTGGAGATTTTGTTGAGGCATACAGCCATAAAAATCATTCGTGAGATTTGTTCCCCAGCCAAAGATCATTTTTACACGATTTTCAAAGTGTTTGTAGATGTTTATGATGGAATCAGCGTCAAGATTATCCGAGAATATCAAGATCTTTTGTTGAGGATCGCAACCCATCTTTTTCCACCAGGAAATGATTTTTTCTCCTCCTTCAATAGGAGAAGCGCTATCGTGGCGAAATCCTGCCCACTGTGTTACCCAAGAGGGGGAATTTTTCAGAAAAGAATCCGTTCCAAAAGAATCGGGTAATGCGATTAAAAGGTTGCCACTGTAAAGAGCATTCCAATTTTTCATTGTTGTATAGGGAGAATTTCGAGTTTCTATATCCGTGTCTGCTATAGCAGCAATTACCATAGATAATTCATGTGAATGAGTACCAATAGCGCTTAGATCATAAAACATGGAAAGAAGAACATTAGAGGTTCCATGAAAAGAATCCCCGAGTCCTTCTTTTAAGGCTTCTATACACCATTTCTGCCAAAAAAAAGAATGACGACGGCGTGTGCCAAAGTCAGCAATTTTCAAGTCTGGTAGTTCTCGTAATTTTGTTATTTTAGACCACATTTTTCCTTTTGCTTGAGAATACAGAAGATCTAAATTAAATGAGCTCATTGATCGGGTGATCGTGCGGGAATAGAGTGTGTTGATTATGATTAGAGAGGGGATTTCCCATAAGCTTGTATTCTGCCATAATCCATGAAAGTTGAGTATATATTGACCCTCTTTACGTGAAAGTTCGTAATCTGGAAGCTGAAAGTCAGATAACCACGAAAGAAATTCTGGCTCAAAAATCTGTTTTCTTCCATAAAAAGTATTGTTTGCGAGCCATTCCTTTTCCTTTGGAGTTAAGCGTAAAGAGCGAGCATGATCAAGTTGTGCTCGCAGTTCCGATTCATCTATTTTTTCTGTTAAGGAAAATTCTTGTTTACGATTCAGAAGTGAAAAAGCAACCTCAACTTTCGGATACAGCTTCCAAATTAATTGTAGCATCAGTAACTTATAGAAATCAGTATCTAATAAGCTACTTATTATGGGATAGTCAGTTTGAGAATATTTGTAAGCTTTTGTAAAAAAGAAATTTTCTATCATGAAAAATATTTTTTCTTAAGGAGGATAAAACCTATTATAGAATATAGATAATAAATATTATATTGAAAATGAGTGAAAAAATTCCAGTGATTGTATAATATAATTATATAACGGAGTGCTTGACTTCAATGATTTTGGATAAAAAATGTTTTTTATATGGATTGAAATAGTTTGATATTTATCTGGTGTAATTTATAAAAATCTTTGCATATTGTTATTGATGAGGTTTTTTCGAAAATAAGTCAAATGGATTTATTTGAAGCGGCTTGGCTAGAAAAGTTCTGTGCTGTTGCTATAGAGAGCATCTTTCGTGTAACTTATTTTAATATTATATTGTGAGATGATAGAGATAGGTAAAAATAATGGAAATTACTCTTGAGCGTTCGAGAATACTAGATTCCTTAAGTCATGCTTGTAGAATTATTGAGAGAAGGAATGTCTCTCCGATATCTTGTCATATTTTGCTTCAGACGGTTGATGGGAGCCTTAAGATGCAAGCAAGCGGCCCTGAAATTGAGATTACAGAAATCATTCCGGCAAATGTCAAGATTGAAGGTTCTGCTACTATCCCCGCTCAGCTTCTTCATGATATAGTACGCAAATTGCCAGATGGTTCGGAGCTTCGCTTGTCTAGGGATAGTTCCAGAGGAGATGGTATAGCTGTTGCTTCAGGTTGTTCTAATTTTTTCTTGCAGTCCTTTTCAGAAAAAGGTTTCCCGAGTTTGGAAAAAGAAGATTGCAAGCATTCTTTTAAGCTTAAATCATCCGTTTTGAGGAGACTCATAGAACGCACGCATTTTGCTATGGCAACCGAAGAAACCAGGTATTACTTGAATGGTATTTTTTTTCACCTTCAGGAAGAGAAAGGGCGTTCACAGTTGTGTGCAGCAGCAACGGATGGTCACCGTTTGGCTGTAGCCCATACCGATATTTCTGAGGAAATTAAGGGAATGCCGAGTATAATCGTGCCGCGCAAAGCGGTTCATGAGATCCGAAGGCTTTTGTCTATGGAGGATTCGGATATAAAAATTAATATTTCTGAAGCCCGTATTTATCTAGAAATAAGTTCTTCTCTTTTTATGAGTGCAAGGTTGATAGATGGTATTTTCCCTCGATATCAAGATTTTATTCCTGATACAAATGATAAAGAATTGCGGGTGAGATGTGACAATCTAAGACGAGCTGTTGATCGGGTTTCGACAGTTTCTTCTGAGCGTAGTCGAGCTGTAAAATTCTCTTTATCTCCCGGTCAATTGAGTATGACAGTCGACAATCCTGATATAGGAAAGGCGATAGAAGAGTTGAGCGTAAGCTATAGTAGTGATTCGATGGATATTGGATTTAATTCGAAATATATCTTGGAAATAGCAGAGAATATTTCAGGTGATGGAATGGTTTTCCTACTAAAGGATTCCAATTCTTCTGCTCTTATCAGAGGAGAAAAAGATGAAGATGCGTTCTGTATTCTGATGCCGATAAGGATCTAATGTGAGATATTTTATAAATATCATATTGGTTTTATAGCATTGTTGAAAATTTCGAAAAGACTTTAGGATAGATTCTAGGGATCATCTTTTCGGGAGTTATGTGATTTTTTGATCTCTTGGTTTTATTCAAATTAGTGTTTTGAAGGACATCGTCTTTATTTCGCAGTTTTTCTCTGTGATCAACAAGTTGGAAAATATCTTTCGGAATAAAAACATTGTTGTTTTCTGATAAGCAAAGCAATTAATAAGGTGGTTGTTTACATGAGAATATTATCAGAAGTTGATCAAGTTAAAAGAGATCGTTTGATTGTTGGTCTTGATCTTCCAACGGTACAGAAAGCAGAAAAAATTGTATCAATATTGGGCGATACTGTTTCTTTTTACAAAATAGGATATCAACTGTCTTTTTCAGGAGGATTAGAGTTAGCACATGATTTGATTTTGAGTGGTAAAAGTGTGTTTTTAGATATGAAATTACTTGATACGGATAACACGGTTTTTTCTGCCGTTGAGAAGATTGCAAAGATGGGTGTTACAATGTTGACGATACACGCTTATCCTCAGGCCATGCGTGCTGCGGTCTCTGCTGCGCAAGGAACGGGAATTTGTTTGCTTGCGGTTACCGTATTGACTTCAATGGATGATTCTGATCTGAAGGAATCTGGTTATGAGAAAGATATTCCCGCCGTTGTTCGTATGCGTGCGATTCAGGCGCATAACATTGGGATGGGAGGAATAGTATGTTCGCCCAGAGAAGCATTGATAGTACGAGAAGCAGTGGGAGATCGTATAGCAATTGTGACTCCCGGTATACGTATGCCAGGTGCAGCAAAAGACAATCAGAAAAGATTTATGACGCCGAAAGAATCCTTTGAAAATGGAGCTAGCCATATAGTCGTTGCGCGACCTATCGTGGAAAATGAAGATCCGGTATTTGCGGCTAGGACGTTTTTACACGAAATCAGCGCATCTAAACCAAATGATTTTTTTAAATGGTACTTTTAGTTTTACTTTTCGCCTTTCGTGTTTGGTGAGAGGAGGCTCTAGAAGCTATGCGCACTGATACTTCATTGGATATAGTCGGGTAGGATTTTGATTTTGCATAACGAACGGAGCATTCTATGGCACTCGTAGCATAGCGTCCTGGATTAGATATATAGCGATATGAACGTATCTTTTTTTGATTGATCTTTTTCCATTTCGGGAAAGCCGTAGACCCAATTTTATGAGGTGCTGTGATGTGCTTTTAAGGTATTGATGAGAAGAGCTTTTATCTCGTCTTTTTTCAATAATTCGAGGTTTTTCAAAGATATTTCATCTGGCAAACAAAGGATTGCAATATCCGCTTTTTCTAGGAAGACACGATCTACTATTCCTATGGTATATGCTTCTGCTTGTACTAGGATTTTCCGTCCCTATGTGAATTTGGTAACTCCTGTTTGTTAGAATAGTAGACAACCCATTGGCTGAATTGCAAAGCGTTTATCGGCTATTTGTTGCGATCGACAAAGGATTGCTCTCTTCCTTTAGCAAGTATATGTATTCTCTATATAATATATTCAGGAAGAGTCTGAGTGATAATCGTTCCTATCTTTTGGGTTTTGATAGTGAAGATTTTCCCCTTTGGATGCCAATATCCATATCGGAAAGCGTCAGAGCATTCAACTTCGAATATATGAAGAGCTCAAAAGCGAGGTGAAGCAAAGAGCTTTCTTTTTAACGCATTTCATCTTGATGAGGTATATTTATTGTTATGTTCAACCTGCATGGATTTTTTCTTCAACAAAGGATGATCCTTCTAAAAACAAGTACTACGGAATTGATATTTTTGTATCTAAGGATGAAAAATATACATGTCATATTATGGAGAAAGCCCGTAGAAATTGTGCAAGACTTGGCTTTCCAAACGTTGATTATAAAATATTACTTGAATCTGTAGGCAAGTCAAAAACATATACGAAGGGGACTACACTGGTACTCATCCTAAAAACTACAAAGACATAGATGAATGCAAATAATAATGAAGCCACATTTGTGATATACGTTAATATTTTTAATTGGGTTCTCAATACAGCAAGAACTTCTGCTTTGACGCTTGAGGATTTCGTATCCCTCTATCAAGGACTATAGGGTATTTGCATGAATGGTGTTATTTTCAATTGAGGTGAGGTGTGTGTTTGGCAGATTTTATAATCGACCGGGTAGTGTGATCGACCGAATCAAGTGGATTTGAATGCTAAGAATGTTTGATGCACGGTTTCTGCTTGCAAAAGATGGCGTTATAATCTACATTGGAAGAAATTTGTCGCACTGAGAGATTTTGTGCTGTATATTTTGGGTCGCCGTCTCGTTGGTGCATGGAAAAGTTTATATTTGTAGAGGGTGAAAATGTCTAAAAATTACCATAGTAGAGCAGTGAACTCAAAGAGTAGGGTTGGTCCTATAATTGATCAGGGGCTTCGTGCTTATATGCTGAGAGTCTATAACCTTATGGCTTTTGGTCTCATTATTACTGGCGTCATGGCGTTTTTGGTGAATAATCTTGCTACTACAACAAGTGCATCAGGCCATATTATGTTGACAGATTTTGGTGTTGCGTTATATCGCTCTCCTTTGCGTTGGGTGGTTATGTTTGCGCCTTTTGGAGTATCCTTGTTTTTTAGTATGCGTTTGCAATATTTGAGTGTGCATGCCGCAAGTGTGATCTTCGGGATATTTTCTGCATTGATGGGGATATCCCTTTCCTCTATATTCCTCCTATATACTGGACAAAGTATTGTACAGACGTTCTTTATAACCGCAGCTTCTTTTGGTTCTCTTTCTCTTTACGGTTACACCACGAAAAAAGATCTAACTGCTATGGGATCTTTTATGATTATGGGGGCTTTTGGACTTTTTTTAGCGATGATTGTTAATTTATTTATGGCGGATCCAGTCATACAATTGGCTATGGCGGCTATAGGCGTGATTATTTTTTCTGGACTTACGGCTTATGATACGCAAAGAATAAAGGATATGTATTCGGGTTCTTATAGTCATGATGTGATTGGGCGTCAGGCTGTTATGGGCGCTCTTAATCTTTATATGGACTTTATTAATATGTTTGTTTTTCTTCTCCAGTTTTTAGGTAACAGAAGAGACTAATTAGGGAAAATTATTTCTCTCAGAGGCGATTCGTTTTTGGATCGCCTCTTTTGTTTTCTGCTAGAAAAGTATTTTAATGATAGTGATTTATTTTTTCATATAGCTATCTGGATTCTATTTTACGTGTTTCTTTTCTATTTGTATTATTGTATTTTTATGTGATCATATTTCTGTTCTATGCGTGCAAATCCGTATTATAGCTGTTTTGTTATTCTGTCTAAAAAAGAAATCAACTTAAGAAATTAGACTCTAAGCCAATATCTGGTGAGCGATCATTCTAGAATATATTTCCATTCGTATCACAGTTTTTGATTTGATTAAGTTTCCCGTTTCTCTCTTCAAAATGGTGATATAGCTTTATGTTTGGGCATGTATGTTAAATATATTTTATTTCTATTTTCGAGAGCTTAATTTTGAATAGAAGGTTTTTAAATTTCTTTCTTTTCGATAGTTTAGCATTGAGGATTTTATTAGATTAAAAATTCTTTTTAAGGAGATAGAGATTCGGCTAGAAAAGTCTACTAAGTAGCTTAAGGGTAGTTAGCCTACTTGTAGTTATTTTAAAAACAGTTTGGATATGCTAAAATTTTTTACAACAATTCTCTGTCTAGGATAGCATACTGAACAAAAAAATTGAGAGAGTTGTTTTAAATAGAATATTTTTTTGACAGCAGGTGCAATAAAAGAGCCACTCTTTTTTCGTAGGGTATAAGCTAAATTTTTGGATATTTATTATATCATACGTGCAATATTTTCAATTCTTTAAGATTTTCTGTTTCATATAATATTAGTGATAAATTATAAAGAATATAGAGATTTAAAAAGGATTTTTTGCCTTACAATAAGTGGTAATTTTAGTGGTTTTAAAAGAGGTTTATTGTATAAAAAGGTATGTAGATCGTTCAAGTCTTTTGTCTTAGCGTGTTATTCTCAAAATAAAGGTTTTAGAAAGATGTCTGCATCTTTGGATAGTTTTAATTGCCGTTCTGTGCTTACAGTCGGGGATATTGATTATGTTTATTATAGTTTGCCGAAAGCTGAGGCTAATGGCTTGCAGGGGATTTCTCGAATTCCGTGTTCGATGAAGATTTTGCTTGAGAATTTATTGAGATTTGAGGATGGTAAATCTGTAACGAAAGAGCAAATTCTTACATTTGTGAAATGGTTAGATAATACAGGATCTGTTGAAAGCGAGATTGCATATCGCCCAGCCCGTGTTTTGATGCAGGATTTTACCGGCGTCCCAGCTGTTGTTGATTTGGCAGCTATGCGTGACGCGATGCAATCTTTAAAAAGAGATCCTCAGAAGATCAATCCTTTGGTTCCTGTTGATCTTATAATAGATCATTCCATAATTGTAGATAACTTCGGAACTCCTGATGCCATTTCTCACAATCGAGAATTGGAATACCGGCGTAATGAGGAGCGTTATCGTTTTTTAAAATGGGGACAGAAAGCTTTTAAGAATTTTCGCGTTGTTCCTCCGGGAACAGGAATTTGTCATCAAATAAATCTTGAGTATCTTGGTCAATCTGTTTGGACAAAGGATGAAAATGGTCAAATGCTAGCTTATCCTGATACTTGTGTTGGGACAGATAGCCATACTACAATGATAAACGGACTAGGTGTGCTTGGTTGGGGAGTAGGCGGTATTGAAGCAGAAGCTTCAATGTTGGGACAGCCCATATCAATGCTTCTCCCTGAAGTTGTGGGTTTTGAAGTCAGTGGAAGCCTTAGAGAGGGAGTTACGGCAACAGATCTGGTTTTAACGGTTGTGCAGATATTGCGTAAAGAAGGAGTAGTGTCAAAGTTTGTTGAATTTTTTGGGTCTGGTCTTGAAAAGATGATGCTCGCTGACCGAGCTACTATAGGGAATATGGCTCCAGAATATGGTGCTACATGTGGTTTCTTCCCCGTAGATAGTGAAACTGTGAATTATTTGCGTATGTCGGGTCGCCTTAAAAATCGCATTTCCCTTGTAGAAGCCTATACTAAAGTTCAGGGTATGTGGCGTGAAGATATAGATTACGAAAAAGTTATATTTACAAAGAAAGTAAAACTCGATCTTGGAGATGTTGAGCCGTCCGTAGCTGGTCCAGGACGTCCAGAATCTCGTATTCCTTTAGAAAAAGTCGCTTCTAATTTTTTAATTTCCATGGACAAACAATATGATAAATATGATAAACTGGATGAAAGATTCCCTGTAAGAAATTTTGATTTTGATTTGGGACATGGTGATGTGGCAATTGCTGCCATAACGTCTTGTACCAATACTTCTAATCCGTCGGTGATGATAGCGGCGGGACTTTTGGCTCGTAATGCAGTTTCTAGAGGGTTAAAACCCAAGCCTTGGGTTAAAACTTCCTTGGCTCCGGGATCACAGGTTGCTTATGGATATCTTGTGCAATCAGGACTGAGCAAATTTCTTGATGTGCTTGGATTTAATCTTGTTGGTTTTGGATGTACAACTTGCATTGGAAATTCTGGACCATTAAATCAGGACATTTCCGAGACAATTCATGCAAAAAGATTGATTGTCGCTGGTGTTTTATCGGGTAATCGCAATTTTGAAGGTCGTGTATCACCTGATGTTGACGCAAATTATCTTGCGTCTCCTCCTTTAGTAGTAGCTTATGCGCTTGCTGGGAGTATCAGGAAAAATCTTATAAAAGATCCTATAGCTGAGGACTATGAAGGTCATCCTGTTTATCTCAAAGACATATGGCCGCAAGATAGTGAGATTAAAAGCTTTATTGCGAAGTATGTTACGCGAGATTTATATAAGACGAAATATAAGGATGTGTTCAAAGGGGATAGTCATTGGAGAAGTATTAATGTTCCCGAGAGTCAAACTTATATATGGGATGATAATTCAACATATGTTCAAAATCCTCCTTATTTTGAAGATATTGGTAGTTCTGATCTGAGTATTTCGGATATTTGTAAAGCACGTATTTTGTGTTTGTTGGGGGATAAGATTACGACGGATCATATTTCTCCAGCGGGATCAATCAAATTTGAATCTTCTGCCGGTCAGTACTTGCTGAATAAGGGTATTAAGGCGGCTGATTTTAATCAGTATGGCACGCGTCGAGGCAATCATGAAATTATGATGCGAGGCACTTTTGCTAATATCCGCATTCGCAATTATATGCTTCAAGATGGTAAACAGGGTGGATATACTATTCACCATCCTTCCGGAGAAGAAATGTTTATTTATGATGCTGCAATGAGATATAAGGTAGATAAAATCCCTTTAGTGGTATTTGCGGGAACTGAATATGGGAATGGTTCTTCGCGTGATTGGGCTGCAAAAGGACCGAGTTTATTAGGGATACGTGCTGTTATTGCGAGATCTTTTGAGCGCATACATCGTTCAAATTTGGTGGGTATGGGAATTATTCCGTTTACCTTTGAAGAGAAAAGCTCTTGGGATAGTTTGGGTATTAAAGGCGATGAATTGATAACTATTAAGGGTTTAAAGACGATCTTTCCTCGAGGGAAATACGTTCTAGAAATCACTGCCTCTGATGGTTCAAAAAGAGATGCTCCTATTCTCTGTCGTATTGATACTTTGCACGAACTTGATTACCTCAAGAATAGAGGTATTTTGCAAATGGTTCTGAGAGATCTGACTTCTGAGAACTGATTTTTATAGGATCCCCAATCCTAAGATTCAGTTGATTTAAGACTGCTTTCTAAAGGAAAAAGCCACCAAGGTCGTTTGACAATCATTTGCTTATAAGATGCAGACAAATTCTCTTATGGGAAAAGAGAATATCCTGGTATGGTATATCAATCCGCATTGTAGATAAGAATATAAGATCCATCAATTTATATATCTTATCGCTTTTATACAGAGTCAAAGGTATAATTTTCCCCTCAATTGAGCGTTAATGATTATTTTTAGGTACACATCTGTTATGATTATTGCGATGCGGAAACGGATGATATTTCTTGATTGTTATGTGTGAATGCCCTTTTCAATTTTATGATATCGAGGAAATTTCTTTGCGTAGTATGTTATTGAAGACAAGTATTCTATTCCCGTCGAGATTTTTACTAAAAAGTAGCTGATATCATTCTCAATCCGACCAGTTATGCTTGGACTTCTAGAAAATCCTCATCAATATAGTTCATGAAAGATTTATGGTGTATTCATGAAATACAGTTTGTGACGGTATTTTGCTATAAGTGATTAGGAAAATATATTTAGAACATAGATGAAATTTTAAAAACAGTATTGAACATAGAGGACGAAGAATCGATTAAAACGTTTTTATGATAGGGGGATTATATTAGTCTGTACAAACTGCTCTCAAAGATCATAAAATGACGATTTCCTCATAGAATATATTGGAAAATAGAAACGCCATTAAATGAGATCAATGATGACGAAATTCATATAATAATACATGCAGTATCTTTCGAATCTTCAAAACAAAGTGATGCCTTTACTTGCTGTTTTCTTTTTTATTGGGGATCGGTTTTGCCTATAATGCTTCTGTCGTTTACTCTTATTGCAAATTATAGCTTTGGATCGATTTTTTCGTTTCAGACCCACCAAAATATTTAAGATTTGTTTTACTATACCCATTTAACTCGTTGTTATAGAGCAGAGATATCTTTTAAGTATGCGAGGAGGGTGCCGGTGTTTTTTTTTATAAAATCATGTTTCATTGTTTGTCTCCGTTGGTTTTATAGAAAATCTCGTTTTGCTCTCTCTCTAAACATTTATTAAATTTATCTTGATAAGACGCAATAAGGAATAAAATTATTGTAAGCCCATAGAAAACCAAAAATATCAAGTCATTTTGGTTTTTTATCTTTTTTGATCCTTTGCAACTTCCTAAAGATATTTCCGATCCACTTCATATGGCTGAAGATCTTTACTAGCGTCATTGCTATTATCATTGAAGCCATCATAATCTTTCTTTTTCATTCTTGGATTCGAAGGATAATTCGCATTTGTTATTCTAATATCTCTTGGTGCGATAAAGTATGCAAATCCCCATTAATTTTTGATATAAACTCAATCCAAAGCAAAAGGAAAGGGAAATAGAAAACTTGTTATTACTTTCTTTGCTTGCCTTCTAATAATTTGTATGTACTGGAAAGTGAGGTATGTAATTGCCTGCATCTATCATATAAATCTTATAGTACATGTTTAGTATAGTATTTTTCAATATTCGCAGATATTACGCCTTGTATCTGAGGATATATTCGCATGCTTACTGATTGCCCATATGGCTTTTTTAAAATGACGATAACGGTTTTTTCTTGATCTTTTGCTATTCTAATTTATATGCCTATTGATCTTTTCTTGTTTTTGGGGATAAATATTGTATTTTTAGGTTATTTTCCCCTTTTTTGATATAGAAAGACGTTTTTATTCTTCTCTCTGCTTTTTAGGTTCTGCTTTTTCTGCTTTGACTTTATCTTCTTCTAATCTATCACCATTTTTCCTTTCAGCCTGTTTGCAATCTAATTTTCATAAATCATAACTGCTCAACACGGAATATCATTGCTACCATAGAGACTATATTGAGTGTTTTAATAACCATGTTCTTCTTTTAAAGTGATACGGTGCATCCATTATATGTTCTGAATATCAGTTGAGCCGTAAAATTTGCAACCAATTGCTATTAAAATGTGCAGGATGGATATAAAGCCCCCCATAGGATCAATGATTTCTACAGTTGGATTTCGGGCTACCTACTTCAGTCATTCTTTCCAGCCATATTTTTGTTTTAATAATGATTAGGAATCGGACTGGAGAACTTCATGGACAGATGTTGCTAATTGCTTGAGCGAAAAGGGTTTTGGTAAAAAGCTAAACTTAGCATCTTTTGGTAAATTCCGAGAGAAAGCATCTTCAGCATAACCTGATATAAAAATGAATTTTAAGTTAGGATAATTTTTCCTCAGCTCACATAATAATGTCGGCCCATCCATTTCGGGCATAACTACGTCGGAGATGACGACATCAATTTGACCCTGAAGTTCATCAATAATTTCAAGTGCACTAATACCAGAACATGCCTCATGGACAGTATAACCGCGTGCTTCTAACATGCGTTTGCTGCCACGTCGTACAGCGTTTTCATCTTCTACGAGCAATACTATAGCAGAATTCCCAGTAAGATCAGCGGGTTCGGTTTGCTGTTTTATTGGGGGAAGAGCGGTGTTGGTTTCTTCGGAAGGTTCTTCTTGATAGTAGGAACTATTTTGGATGATCTCTTCAAGATGTCGAGGTAAAAATATACGGAATATAGTTCCTTTGCCTACTTCAGATTCGGGAAAAATATATCCGCCAGATTGGCGTATCACTCCATAGACCACGGATAGACCTAATCCCGTTCCTTTTCCTATCTCTTTAGTCGTAAAAAATGGCTCAAATATTTTCTCCATAACATCAGGAGACATTCCGATTCCTATATCTTCCACTTCTACAAGTACCATGTCCTTTTTTGGAAGATCTGTACAATTAAAGGAATCTATTGCTTTCGCGGGTATGTTACGAGTGCGTAAAGTTAAACAGCCGCCATTAGGCATGGCATGGCGTGCGTTAACACATAGATTGACCAGTACTTGTTCAAATTGGGATAGATCAGTTTTAACATTCCAGAGATTGCGCTCATAATCTATACATAGTTCTACATAAGGAGGTTCAGAAATAAGTTTTTGAATCATCATGCGTAAATTACTAATTACTTCAGTCAGGTTGAGTGTTGTTGGACGCATGGTTTGTTTGCGAGAGAAGGCAAGTAATTGGCGGACTAAAATTGCAGCACGGTTAGCGTTATTTTTTATTTCCATAAGGTCGGCAAAACTAGCATCTGAAGAACGAGATTGTAGCAACAAGTGATCGGCAGAAAGGAGAATTGCAGTTAATACATTATTAAAATCGTGTGCTATCCCTCCTGCTAACGTGCCGACAGCATTTAATTTTTGAGTTTGCATCATACGTGCTTCCAAGGCTTTTTGCTCTGTAGTTTCAATAGCATATACGATAGCTCGTTCATCGGGAGATTCTGTACTGTGGTCGAGTGCGGCATTTATATAAAAATGGAAATAGCGGTTATCATCTGTTGGATGACGCGAATCGATGGGAGCTATATCGCTTTTCTGATCGTTTACGTCATCAAGAGCAGTAATAAGCTTCTGTCTTTCGTTTTCATGGACAATAGAAAATATACTTTTGGAAGTGTCATTGGTTTTTAGGATTCCAGAAAAAAGTTTTAGAAACAGGCCATTAGTGCGTAGAATACCACCTTTCTTATCAATAGAGGCGATAGCCATAGGTGCATTATTGAAAAAACGATTAAAGCGCATGGTTGCTATAGTACCAGATTTATCATCAGTATCACAATTTTCACGAGTAATAACAACAGTGCGACTTTCTCCATTGTTCCCTTCATACGCAGAGATAACATGGTGTATAAGTTTTACGGGAATTCCGTGACCATTATCTATTCTGCGAAGATCTAGATATAATGTTACGGTTTTTTGCAGTCCTGGTTTTGCCTGAACGGCTTGGATAACAGATAATCCTTCTCCTGCAATGATATCACCAATAGATATTGACTTTGAAGTAAATTTAGTAAGATCAATACCGAGCCATTCTGCAAGGGTAGCGTTAATATAAATTATTTTTCCTTGATGGTCGGCTGACATAAAACCAATGGGAGCATGGTCAAGATAGTCAATTGCACTTTGCAAGTCTTTAAAAAACCTTTCTTGATCTTTGCGTTCAGAAGTAATATCGGTGAGGCGCCACGCGTATAGAAATTTCTCTTTATGTAACGGAGCGGGTAGAATTCGGGTCTTGAGACGATACCAATGGGGTTCTGAATTTTGAGAACTTCTGAGGGAGTGCATTAAACGGAATTCTCCTTGTCCTTCTTTTTTTTTGCGTAGGTTATTGATAAGACGGTATAATACTTCGATGGATTCTCGGTTTCGAGAGAGAAGTGTTTCTAGTGGTCTTATCTTTTTATTCCAAACAACATTAGTAAGCTGGTTATATGCGAAATTAGCGTATATCACGTGTCCACGCTTAGTTGTTATCAACACACCCTCTGGCTCAGTATCCATAAAAACTTTCGCCAAGGGATGGCAGTGCGACTTCAGGGTAATTTCAATAGAACCCGTTGCAAGCAAAACAAGAAAAAAAATTCCAATTATTGCCAGAAGATTCAATAATCCAAACGCTATTCTACTTCCTACAGAATCCTGAAAAAAGAAAAAAGACGCAATCATAAGAATAAAGATTATTCCTAAAAGCGCGATACACAAGTTTGCGGTTAAGTGACGTCCATAGTGTATAAAAGGAAAGGCAAAATCGACTTTTTGTGGTTTTTTATTCATATTATTGACCTGGTCATTGTTTTATTATTTGCCGAAACACTACAGCGTTTATCCTTATTTATTCTCGAAATAAGACTATCAAAATTTGCCTCTTCAGGATTATATTTATCGGAATTTTCAGTATTTTATGTTATCCGTTCTCAATAGATATAAAAACCCTTTCCTATTGGAATTTGAAACATAAAATGGATACCAATGAAATCCTGTCTCTATCTGACATGACGTTTTAGTGCGGAATTCTTACCCTGTATTCGGGGTATATTCAACAAAAAGATAGAAAATAAGACATAAAAATACCTAGGATTGTTTTTCTATGTCATTTTGATGTTCACAAGCACTTCTTGTTTTTTGAAATTTTTAACAATTATCCAATATTAGAATTTACTACAACGACTATAATGAAGATGGCTATGTCATAGAAGTAAAATATTTGAGAAATCCTATTATTTCAGATGTGTTATCGCATTGCTGTTTTTTAACTAATATTAGTTAGAGGAAGGGTGATTCGATTCGTTTTTTAAGAAAAACGATTTTACAGTTTGGTTCAAGATGAGACGAGAAAGGTGAGGATTATGATGAAAATCCCATGCGCTCTAAAATAGGTATTGCGAATAAAAATTTTCCGAATGCATGTTTTAATATGAGTGTTTTACGTTGTCTTGCAATGCTCAATGCAACGATCTTTTAAAGAGGAGTGTATTTCTTATAAGACAACAACCTTTTTGCAGGCACAATTCCCCAGATGAGAATTTAAAAATAAAGGATTAGGATTCATCTCAGTGATTGCGTGCGTAGACAGGAGGGCGAAAATACCACCCAACCCATATATCCTTTTCTTGACTTTGTCGTCGAAGGAGTTGCTTCTCTATATTGCGGATAGGGTAAAAGCAAAGATTCCTGCTAGATAGAGATAAATAATCTTGTGAAATTGACATGAGATCAATCATCATCACTGCAAGCTTTTTCATGGCGTTCATGGCGCTCTTGAGCTTCAATTGAAAGTGTGGCGATGGGTCTGGCTTCTAGACGCTTAAGACCGATTGGCTTGCCCGTTTCCTCGCAGTATCCATAAGTACGGTCTTCGATGCGTTGCAAAGCGGCGTCTATTTTTGCGATAAGTTTGCGTTGCCGGTCTCGCGTGCGCAACTCAACAGTACGA